>JAPLCZ010000036.1 GCA_026391915.1 Bacteroidota bacterium
TCCTCCAATGCTTCTATGGGTAAAATTCCTTCTTGAGAATTCCATTGAAATGAGGTTTTGCCATCTCCTAAGCCACGCGTTAGGATTCTTACTTCATATCCCTTTTCGCTTAAGAGGATAGAAAGATTCTTCCCCAGAAAACCACTACCACCAGCAATAAGAATCTTATCCATTCCGTTCTTTATTTGAAATTGGAAGAGCTATAAATCTCTATTAAAATTCATAATAAAATATACAATTGCAGCTGCTACAATGATTAATACAATTGGTTTACCCCAAACTTTAAAAAGTGATGGTTTCTTATTTTTTTCATAAAATGAAACCTCTTTTACTTTCTTCTCACGCACATTAATAAGCCTATTGGTTTCCTTAGAAAAAGCATAGGGAGAGTTTTGTATATTATTTCTGCCTGAATCATACTGACGTTTTAATTGAGGTTCAGATAAAATCTGGTAAGCCTCATTGATAGCCGCAAATTTCAAAAGGGCAGATTTGTTTTCGTTATTCCTATCCGGATGATAAATACGTACTAAATCCCTAAAGGATTTTTTAATTTGCTCTTCAGTTGCGGTGGGTTCTAATCCAAGTATGCCATAATAGTCTGATGAAAAATTCATACTACAATATTACAAGGTCATACGTCTTTTGGAGAATATTTTGCGTTATTAGCAAAAAATATAAACCATTAAAATTGCATGCTTAATTTTGACCTTACAATGAAAAAGTTTTTTAAATTATTATTTACCACCACATTATTCTTTCTTTCCTCACATTCTCTTTTTGCACAGCGCGAAGAAGTATTAAACCCTCAATCAGAAGAAAAGAGGGTAACATTTATGAAGGCTAAAGTGAAAATAGAGCAGGTTACCTATAGGCAGGCGGGGAAGGATACTTTTTATTCCATCAGCTTCGTTGATGAAAGAGGCTTAGTACAGATATTCATGACTTATAACTTAAAGCAATACTTTGATTATGATAGCAATACTAGGTTGATTGCCAGGTTTGATTCAGTCTATAAAAACAAAAAGTATATTAGTCTCGAATATGCAGCAAGTTACTACCGAGAGGGTGGAATCTATTTTATCAATCATCCGTTTGGTGCCACCTCCAGATTTTTATTTTTCCCTGAAAAAAGCCAGATACAGGAAACATTTATTGATAGCAATGGCAAAAAGAGTATAACAAATTATTATCTTGATGGCCTCAACAGAATAACTCAGGAGGTTTACCTTGACTCAAAAAACATGAGGAGAAAAGAAAGAAAATTTACCTATACCAAAGATGGGAAGGTTGAAAAAGAAACTATACTAGAGTATGAGAATAATGGTAGTCAGAACCAAACTATTACCTATTTTGTTTATGACACATTGCAACGGGTAATCAAAAAAGATTATCTGGAAATTCAGAATCCAACAGACCCAAAAATACCAACCACTTCCGGCAATACCCATATTCTTAAAATTTCTACAAGTTATGAATATGATAAAAAGGGTAATCTGATTACCGAAATTGGGGTTGAGAAAAAGAACAGCCTTCTAAATTATAAAATCATTAGAGCCTACAACAGCAAAGGTCTGATAACTTTAGAAGAACATTTTGATACCAAGGGTAAAAATATCTTTAGCTACCTT
>JAPLCZ010000139.1 GCA_026391915.1 Bacteroidota bacterium
GGGCAAATGCTTACTTCGGTTTCCAAATCAATATCTTGATTAATGCCTGTATAAGTGGTGTTATCAGGGTCATAGTAGGCAACCATGGGGTAGCTGTATTTTTTATCCGTTACAAAAGTCATGAGGGGGGTAGAGTAATTTTCTCTGTAAAAATTAGCATGAATAAAAGTGGAGTCCATGCCCTGCCTTGCACCCATACTTGCCAGCAAAGTAGAGTCGGCGGGTTTGCCATTAATGTAAAAACTATCAATTACCCTAATCACAGATTTAATCAAAATTACATTGTATGAATCGCTTTTAAAAGCACCGTGCTGCACTGGTACTACTATCTTTCCATAGCCCGCCACGCTATCCACATAGTAGGCATCTTGTATGTGTTGGCCGGGGGTATTATTGTATCCTAAAAACTTTGCTGAGATAGTATAATTTTGAATTAATCTTTCATGAGAGCTCCATTTGCTTTGGAAAGTACATGGGTATTTTATGATGGGTTGCGGCTGAGCAACCACCACTCTTTGCTTTAATAACACCACGCTATCCGTACTCCAAAAGGTATATTTTGAAATGCTAAAGGCTTGTCTATTGGCATTAAAACCCAGATAAAAATGCCCGTTGGTGTCATTGGATTCATGCACATTTAAAATGCCTTTGGTGGTTAAAAATCTTACCTCTTGTTGGTAAAATCTATTAGCCCCTGCTTTGGTAAAAACAGTATCAGTAGCTTTAAAAAATGTGCGGGGTACAATGCCAACTCCACTGGCTGTGGAGTCTTTTACACTTCCATAATTCCAGAAAACATTAGCACCATTGGCGGGCAAAGTAACCCCACCACTTAGCTTTATGTAAGTGCCATTTTGGGTTGTATTGGGTTCTGCAGGGTGGTTGTAATGGGAGATTTTTATTTGAGCTTGTGCATTAATCCCTAAAAATAGAGAAAGGATAATAGCAATTACGTTGAGTTTGTTCTTCATAAATGATGGGTTTAAAGGGGGCAAGTTAAAACTTTTAAAGGAGTTGTTGGTTGTCGGTTATCAGTTGTCAAAGAAAAAAGGTGACAGAGTTAGCCAGAAATTAGCTTTCCAAAAGTTTTAAACTTTTGGAAAGCTTTCCCAAGGATTGTTAAATATTTCTCCGTATATCGTACTTTTGCAGTAAATAACTTATAAAAAGGTAATGACAAACACAATGACTCAAGAAAAACTCAGCTACAAAGTGAAAGATATTTCATTGGCTGCATGGGGACGTAAAGAAATTAAACTTGCAGAAGTAGAGATGCCAGGCCTCATGGCACTACGTGCTGAATACGGCTCACAACAACCACTTAAAGGTGCCCGCATTGCAGGTTGCCTACACATGACCATTCAAACTGCGGTTTTGATAGAAACCCTAACAGCTTTAGGGGCAGATGTTAGCTGGTCATCTTGCAACATTTTCTCAACACAAGACCATGCTGCTGCGGCTATTGCTGCTGCCGGTATCCCCGTATATGCGTGGAAAGGAATGAACGAACAAGAATTTGATTGGTGCATTGAACAAACCCTTTTGGCTTTCCCTGATGGGCAACCCCTCAACATGATTTTGGATGATGGTGGTGACCTTACCAATATGGTTTTTGATAGATTCCCTGAATTGATTAAAGGCATCAAAGGGTTATCAGAAGAGACTACCACAGGCGTACACCGCTTGCATGAAAGAATGAAAAACGGCACGCTACACATGCCTGCTATCAACGTAAATGACTCAGTAACCAAATCAAAATTTGATAACAAATATGGTTGCCGTGAATCATTAGTAGATGCCATCCGCCGCGCTACAGATTTAATGCTTGCTGGTAAAGTGGCAGTAGTTGCTGGTTATGGTGATGTGGGTAAAGGTTCTGCGGAATCTTTAAGCTCACAAGGGGTACGTGTAATTGTTACAGAGATTGACCCAATATGTGCTTTGCAAGCTGCTATGGATGGTTATCAAGTAATGAAAATGGATAACGCCATTAAAGAAGCTGATATAGTTGTTACTGCTACTGGCAATAAAAACATTATTGTAGAAAAGCATTTCAGAGCCATAAAACACAATGGTATTATTTGCAACATTGGGCATTTTGATAACGAAATTGATATGGCTTGGTTGAATAAAAACTATGGCAATACTAAGGACGAAATCAAACCACAAGTGGATAAATACTCCGTGGATGGTAAAGATTTTATCATACTTGCAGAGGGCAGATTGGTAAACCTTGGTTGTGCTACAGGACACCCATCTTTTGTGATGAGTAATAGCTTCACCAACCAAACTTTGGCGCAGCTGGAGCTTTGGGCTAACTCAGCTAATTATGAAAACAAAGTGTACACTTTGCCTAAGTATTTGGATGAAAAAGTAGCACGCCTCCACCTTGCAAAAATCAATTGCGAGTTAGATGTACTCTCCGCAGACCAAGCCGCCTATATTGGCGTAACGGTGGATGGGCCATTTAAATCGGATGCTTATAGATACTAAGAATTATTAGAGCTAAATATTAATTAAAGGGATGCCAGTAGGTATCCCTTTTTTTGTTGATGAGTGTCATTAGGTTATTATTTCTTTGCCATCCACTGCATACTTTTGCCCTAAATTAAATAACACAAAATGGGACGCGCATTTGAATTTAGAAAAGAAAGGAAATTCCGCAGGTGGAATGCCATGGCAAAAACCTTTACTAAGATTGGTAGAGAGATAGCCATATCAGTAAAAAATGGTGGCCCAGACCCCGCTACAAACCCACGATTACGGGTGGCAATACAAAATGCCAAAGGGGCAAATATGCCCAAGGATAGGATTGAGAATGCCATAAAACGCGTTACAGAAAAAGATGCAAAGGATTTTGATGAGGTGGTATATGAGGGCTATGGCCCACACGCCATTGCTATAGTGGTAGAAACCGCTACGGACAACACTGCCCGCACAGTAGCAAACGTAAGGGTGTTGCTAAATAAGGCAGGTGGCTCATTGGGTAAAACTGGCTCTTTGGATTATATGTTTGTGCGCAAAGGCCTATTTAAAATTTCTACCGAAGGGGTAAATCTTGATGACCTTGAATTGGAGTTAATAGATGCAGGGTTGGAAGAAATTCAAAATTACCCCGAAGAAAATATGGCTTTTCTGTATTCTGCTTTCAGTGATTTTGGTACCATGGCAAAAGCCCTTGAAGAAAATAAATTAAGTGTAATTAGTGCGGAGTTGCAACGCATCCCAAGCACTACTACAGAGCTAAGTGAAGCCGAAGCTGAAGACGTTATTAACCTGATTGAGAAATTAGAGGATCCCTAAAGGTAGTATCTGTAGTTGAAAACTGGTCATAGAATAAGCCGGTTACTCCCCAAATTAAATTTACAGCATCCAGCATTTCACGGTTATCAGAGAAAATAAATACATGCGCCTCCGGCCTAAAGCTGGAAATTTTAAAAGCAGTATATCCCGATTTCGTCATGCTGATAATTGCCTTAGCACTTACAGCTTTGCTTATCCAAACAGCATTGGCGCAAAGCGCATCTGAGAGGAAAGTAGGTGAATCATTATCCAATTTATATTTCACATTATAAATGGATTTCTCCTTCTCCACATTGGTGATAATTTTCCGCATACTATCAATAGCACTCAGCGGATAAGCGCCTACAGAAGTCTCGGCACTTAGCATCACAGCATCAGCGCCATCAAGCACTGCGTTGGCTACATCATTGGTTTCAGCGCGGGTAGGGCGAGGGTTGGTAATCATGCTTTCCATCATCTGTGTAGCAATAATTACCGGCTTAGATGCCGCCATACATTTTTTAACAATTGACTTCTGAATCATAGGCACATCTTCCATGTGGATTTCCACACCAAGGTCGCCACGGGCTACCATAATGCCATCCGTAACTTTCAATATTTCATCAATGTTTTTTACTGCCTCCGGCTTTTCTATTTTGGCAACTACAAAAGTGTTTTTGCCCCTATCAGCAATTATCTTTTTTAGTTCAATGATGTCCTCAGGTTTGCGCACAAAAGAGAGAGCAATCCAGTCAACATCATTATCCAAGGCAAAGTGTAAATCCTTTAAATCTTTCTCAGTAAGTGATGGCAAGGAGACCTGCGTATCAGGTAAGTTCACCCCTTTTTTGGAGCCTACTGGCCCGCCATTAAATACCTCTGCAATTACAGTATCCACCCCATTGGTAGATTTCACCATCAACTCAATTTTACCATCATCCACAAGGATGGAATCCCCCGCCACCACATCTCTGGCAAATGCCTGATAGGTGATATAAACCCTCTCCCTTGTACCCAAACATTTATGGGTGGTGAAGATAACTTCATCGCCCTTCTCCCAATAAATTTTGCCGCCTTCCACATCACCAATACGTAGTTTAGGGCCTTGCAAATCTGCCAGCAGACAGGTGTGTAAATTGTTCTCTTGGTTAATCCTTCTTACATTCTGGATAACATCCAAATGGTCGGCATGGGTGGAGTGGGAGAAATTCATCCTGCAAACATTTACCCCTGCTTTGATGATGGTTTCCAGCATCTGTGGTGAGTTGCAAGCCGGCCCCATGGTGGCCACTATTTTTGTTCTGTTAAAATTATGCTTCCTCAATGTCTTCTAATATTAGGTTCTCTGTTGATGCGATTGGTATTGCAAA
>JAPLCZ010000229.1 GCA_026391915.1 Bacteroidota bacterium
TGTTTGGGGAAAGCAGGGATATTTACCACAGCATCCACCAATGGCTTTTCAGTTTCTGAATCCAGTACACTTACGGTAATAGTGGTAAACACCTTTTTCTTATAAATCAGTTTATGGTATTGGTCAGTTTTGGTGGCATCAGCCGCCCATATTACCTTAACCATTTTGCCAATTTCCTGTAATTTTTTATAGATAGCATTTAGCTGCAAAATGCGACTTTGTGTGCCTACTTGTCGGGTTTTAACGGTATTGCTTTGTGCTTTTATCAGCGCAAAAAGCGTGGTGGATAGGGTAGCTAATTCATCAATATCCACTTGAGTATATCCCTTGTTTAAAAGGGCGGGTTTTATATCAGCATTTTCCGCATAAGTATTAGCCAATGCCAGCGCATTAGCAATGCGCAATGTTTTGTTTTTGCCCTCCCTCCAAAGGTCTTTGCCCTGCACATAGCTGTTTACATCATCTTTGGCAAAGGCCAATCCTGCATAGGTATTAAGATTTTTGAAAGCAATTTTGACAGTTATTAGTAAGGTCTTAATTTCATCAGTGACTATCATTTTATCTCCCATCCTAAAAAAATCTGAGGGTTGCGCCTCTGCTGCATCAATATCTGCTTGCAATTCATCCTTCCAGGCAGCATCCGCATAAGGGAATCTGGCTGTGAAATCCGCCAAATCATCACCGAGGATAGTGCAAAGCGTTTGCGCATTCAATAGGAAGTCATCATCAGAACCTTTAAATCGCCTTTTTATCTCCTGCGCCATAATTTGGGTATACCTTTAGGCTTCAAAGCTAAATAAATTTTGCGGGAAATAAAATTTTGTTAGTTCTGTTTAAAATTATTGATGCCATATGCTAAAAAGTATTTGACTTATAAAATAATGCAATAACCCTATATTTTTTATGATTATGCCTTTGAAATTTTCATATTTCTATAAGTTAAAAATTAGTAATCCGCAGTATTTTAAATTTATCCCTTTTCTATTTATTTTGTAAATATATTGCAAAGGGCAATTATAAAATATAAAAGGGCATATATAAAAATATAAAGAGTAATGAAAAATTTACTGCGGGCAATTTAAAAGTTGCTGCGAGATAAAGATAAAATACAAAAAAATAAAGTAAAATTGCTTAGGGTAATAAGAAAATAGCTAAAGGTAAAAAATATATTGTAAAGGGTGAAAAATTATATCTCTTGCAGTGGTAATAAAAGGGGGTGTCATTCTGTAAGAATCTTCCCTGTTAATAGCACCGTAGTTCTTATCCTAGGGGAGATTCTTACAGAATGACGGCTGCTAACCTTTTGTCATCCTCAGTTTATTCCCTGAGGTCATGAGCTAAAGGTTGGCGAAGGATGGGCTGACAGCAATACAATAAAAATGGTTAGTTTCGTTGGGGAAACAGGGGCGGATTAAAAATCCTAATAATAAGGAAGTCGGGATTGCAAAGAACGACTAGCAAGGGAAATTAATTAATCTCAATCCCAGTTCTTTTTATTTCATTAATAAAGGGGTCACCTTCCAAGAAATACTGGGTAGGGAAAGTATGGGCTTCAATGAGTGTATACTTATTATTGATGCGGGCAATGAGTCCTAAATTATCCCACTTGCTGAATCCAAATTGGTCAGATGCCAGGAGTAAATCTATATCGGAATATTCATTGGTTTTGCCAGTGGCAGCAGAGCCAAACAGTATAACTTTAGTAAAGAATATATTATTTTCTTTACAAGTTTTTACAAACTGTTTTACTGTTTCTATTGCAATTTCTCTTGTAAGCATATAAATAATTCTTTAGCTTGAGTAAGTATTTTCTCTGTGTCTGTTTTCTTCATTATTTTATGGAGTGATGCATGGTAATCCGGATACCTTCCTTCTAACTGAAAAGTATTCATCCTCCGTAAAAAAATTTTTTCATCATCAGATAGTTCTAAAGTTGTTCTCTCATATAGATGCATAAGATTATGAATTTTTGGAGGAACATTTCCATCATTATCCTTCACCCAATGTGCCTTCAAAATTTTCTCAAGAAAGAGATGGGTAAAAAATAAAGCCTGCACATATTTTCCTGCTTCATATAAGTGAATCACTGCCTCCGAATCATCAATGGCAGTCAACAACCAATACTGAATATGTTTTTCTTTATCCATCATATTTCATTACAAATTTACCACGGTCAAATTCTTTTCTCCAACATTAAACATCCACCAACAAACCTTAAACTACCTCCCCTACCACCCCAACAATTCCCCCAGCTTAGCCACTACTTTATCTTTATTGGGTAGCATTTCTTTTTCTAATCCCATATTCATTGCAACTGCGGGTAGGTTGGCGGCGCCAAGGGTCATCACGGGGGCATCAAGCCAAGTAAAGCATTGCTGGGAGATGCGCCCTGCCACACTTTCTGCAAAAGAATTCAGGAGTTGTTCTTCGGTAAGTACCAAACATTTTCCGTGGGCTTTCACGCGTTCCATCACCAATTCTTCATCCATAGGGTATAGGCTTCGCAGGTCAACAATCTCAATGCTTCCGCCCAATTCTTTGGCAGCATTTAGCGCCCAATGCACACCCATACCATAGGTTATTACCACCGCAGAATTCCCTGCTTTTATTTTCTCTTCTGTAGCCTCTAAAGCAATTCTCCCTTTCCCAAAAGGGATGATGTAATCGCTATCCGGCTCTATGGTTTTTGCGGCATCAGTGCCTGGCACTTTACTCCAATAAAGCCCTTTATGCTCTAGCATTACCACAGGGTTAGGGTCGTGGTAAGCGGCTTTCATCAAGCCTTTCATATCTGCTGCATTGCTTGGGTATGCTACCTTAATCCCCTTGATAGTTAGTATGGCAGACTCATGCGTACCACTATGGTACGGGCCGCCACCGCCATAGCCGCCCACAGGCACCCGCACTATAGAACTCACTGGGAATTTACCCATAGTCAGGTAGCAAGATTTTGAAAGTTCTGTAACCAATTGGTTAATGCCCGGCCATATATAATCGCAAAACTGCACCTCCACAATAGGCTTTACACCTACGGCACTCATGCCGGCGGTAGAGCCAATAATATACGCCTCTTGTATGGGGGTGTTGAAGACTCTGTCATCACCATATTGCTCACCCAATGTAGCCGCCTCACGGAAAACCCCGCCCAATCTTTTGCCCACATCCTGCCCATAAAGAATGCACTCTTCATGGTCTTCCATAATCTCACGGATGGCGTATAACGCAGCATCCACCATGATGATGGTTCTGCCACCCTCTGGGCTACGAACTCCTTTTTCTTCTGTGATTTTGGTGGGTGCAAATTCATGCAGATATACCGATTCGGGTTCAGGCTCTGCAGAGGCAACGGCTTTTTTAAATGCCTCTTCTATCTCATTGACTATAGTTGTTTCTAAACTAATAATTTCGTCTTCTGCAACGCCGCTATCCAATAAAACTCTCCTGAGTTTTGGTCCCGGGTCGTCTTTATAATGTTGATTTAAATCATCCTCTGTGCGGTAAAATTCTTTACGCACCCCAGAGGTATGATGCCCCAAAAGCGGACAAGTAGCGTGTAGCAAAATGGGCTTTCTGTTTTCACGCACATAGCCAATGCACTCTTCAATAGCAGCAAAAGATTTCAGGAAATCTGAGCCATCCACCCTTCTTCTTTCCATGCCTTTGAAACCTGCGGCATACTCGTATGCATCCATGGTGCGCATCTCATCAGCAGTTACAGAAATGCCCCATCCGTTATCCTGAATCAAATAAAATATGGGCAACTCATGCAGCACTGCCTCCTGAAAAGCCTCTGCCACCTCACCTTCTGTAACACTGCCATCACCCATAGAGCATAGCACCACAGGCGGCTCTGCAGTATTGATTTTTTTCCTTCCTTCAAGATATTTTATGCCATGGGCCATACCCGTTGCCGGGATTGCCTGCATACCCGTAGCACTGCTTTGGTGCGGGATAGTAGGGAAGCCATCGCGGCGCAAAGAGGGGTGCGCATAATAGCTGCGCCCACCACTAAAAGGGTCGTCTTTTTTTGCCAGCAATTGCAACATCAATTCATAAGGAGTGATGCCCATTGCCTGCAACATCATGGCATCGCGGTAATACAAACTGGCGTAATCATAAGGGCGCAATTGCAAGCCCATAGCAATCTGTATTGCCTCATGCCCGCGTGAGGTTGAGTGCACATATTTGGTGATGTCACGATTTTTTTCGTAGGTATCCGCCATGGCTTTTTCGGCACACATTAGGCGGTAAGCTTTTAATAAAAGGGCAGTATCAATTGTTGTTTCCACTTGCAGCATTGGGTCTGTTTTCTCTTTCAAAGGTAGAAATGAATTTTAAATTAGGAAGAGGAAGATGTTTCTGCCATTGTGAAGTAAGTTCGAAAACACTCATGATTTGCCGCCACAGATTCACAGATTAAAATAATAACTGAATTAAAAAATCTGTGAATCTGTGGCGATTTTTCATAAATCTCCACAGGAATCTATGAGGCTAATTTACCCCTACATTTGCCCCTTTCTCATGCCTCTCTTCAAACCATATAAAATCATTGAAACGCCAAATGTACTTTTGCATTTGAAGCTTTCTTCCTTTAATAAAGCACTTCAGATTTTCGCCTTTAGGCTGATGCCCATTTTTGTAATAGAGATGTTGCTTTGGTTATATTTTTTAATAGACAAAAAAATGCCTTTGCAGATTTATGCAGGCTTATTTCTTCTCTTTGGTATTGCCATGTTTATCCTCACCAAAAAGATAATTTCCGGCGTTGTTTTCAGGAAGGATGAAATAGAAATCTCCTCTTATAGAATCTTATCCAGCACAAGCAAAACTTATTTGCTGAATGACATTTCACACATCCATATGGAGGTATATAACCGTGGCAGAGGTTCGGGGGTATTCTACAGATTGGTTTTAAAATCAGGCAAAAAAATTCGTGTTCTTAATCTCCCAATCTTCTTCAATTTTGACAAGGCACGTTACCGCAACGTCAACCAAAAATTGACAGAGATTACTGGGCTAAAAATAGAAGGAGATTTAGGGCAATTGGAAATTAGTTGAGCTTTGTCTATCCATTTCTCCGTGTTAAGCATAAGCAGTATTTATGGCTATTTCATTAGATTCCCTTAATTTCGCCGTGTATGAATGATAAGGTATCCAAACGAGTAGAGAATATTCATGAGCCTTCCACCATCCGCATGGCAAGGCTTAGCAGAGAATACAAAGAAAGAGGTATTGATATTATTAACCTCAGCCTTGGTGAGCCGGATTTTAATACCCCAGCCCACATCCGCAAAGCCGCCGAAGAAGCCATAGAACAAGGCTACTCTCATTACACACCTGTTGCGGGTTATTTAGAGTTGAAGCAGGCAATTGTAGAGAAATTTAAAAAGGATAACGGCCTCACCTATCAGCCCGAAAATATTGTGGTAAGCACAGGGGCAAAGCAATCTCTCATGAATATTATTATGAGTATTGTCAATGCAAGAGATGAGGTTCTTGTACCCACTCCTTTTTGGGTTACTTATCCTGAAATGATAAAACTGGCAGGTGGCATCCCAGTATTTGTTGAGGGCAAAGTAGAGAATGATTTTAAGATTACCCCTGCCCAATTAGCAGAGAAGATTACCCCAAAAACCAAAGCAATTATTTACTCCTCACCTTGCAACCCTTCAGGTTCTTTTTTCAGGAAAGAAGAGTTGGCGGCTTTGGGTGAAGTCTTGAAAAAACACGAAGATATTTTCATCATCTCTGATGAAATTTATGAGCATATAAACTACACTGGCAAGCATTCTTCTATTGCAGAAATCCCTGAACTTTTCAACCGCACTGCGGTGGTAAATGGCGTTTCAAAAAGCTTTGCCATGACGGGTTGGCGCATTGGGTATATGGGTGCGCCGGCATGGTTGGCATCAGCTTGTGATAAGTTCCAGGGGCAGTTTACTTCTGGTGCTTGTTCCATCTCCCAAAGGGCAACTATCACTGCACTTTCTTCAAGCCTTGAGCCTACTTACCAAATGCGTGATGCCTTTAAAAAGCGCAGAGATTTGGTGATTGAAAAAGTTAAAAACATCCCCCATATCAAATACAATATCCCTGAGGGGGCTTTTTATTTATTCCCTGATATGAGTTGGTATTTTGGGAAATCCTATAACGGATGCACTGTTAATAATGCTGACGACCTAAGCATGTATCTTTTTGAAGAAGCCAAAGTTTCTACTGTTTCAGGTTCTGGTTTTGGCAATGAGAGTTGCATCAGAATTTCCTTTGCAGCCTCAGAAGAAAACCTCACAGAAGCTTTTGACAGAATTGCAACGGCATTAACAAAACTTGGATAAAAAATCCATGACACAACAAAACCTCAGAGCCGCATTTGCACAGTTTGCCAATAAGAAAATCCTTGTTACAGGAGATTTAATGTTGGATGCCTATTGGTGGGGAAAAGTAGAAAGAATTTCCCCCGAAGCTCCTGTGCCGGTGGTGCATATTAATAAGCGTGAATACCGTTTAGGCGGTGCTGCCAATGTAGCCCTTAACCTTAAAATGTTGGGTGCGCAACCCATACTTTGCAGTGTGGTAGGTAATGATGCAGAAGCAAAAATATTCAAAGATTTATTAGCCACTCATGGCCTAAGTGCTGATGGAATTATCACTGACCCCAACCGCCCTACCACAGTTAAAACCAGAGTAATTGGGAATAAAAACCAACTACTCAGGATTGATAATGAAGAGACGGAAGTCTTGGATGCAACTGCCGCAAATGCCCTCCTTAATAAACTCATGGAGTTCCTCCCGCAAGCAGCTATGGTTTTGTTTGAGGATTACGATAAAGGTGTTTTAGAACCCACTATGATTGAGAAAATTATCACTGCTGCCAAACAGCAAAACATCCCTACAGTTGTTGACCCCAAAAAGAAAAACTTCTTAGCCTACAATGGCGTTACGCTTTTTAAACCCAACCTCCGCGAATTGGCTGAGGGTTTAAAATTGGATATCAATTCCTCTTCCTCAAATAATGAGATTGAAGAAGGTACCAAAATCCTTTTGCAAAAGTTAGGGGCGCAATACGCCATGGTCACTTTGTCGGAACGCGGCACTTTGATTTCATCTCTCAAAGAAACCCATATTGTCCCTGCCCATATCCGCAGTATTTATGATGTGAGTGGCGCTGGGGATACCGTTGTTAGCGTGGCAGCGTTAGCACTTTTAGCAGGACTTTCCATCAAAGAAATTGCAGCCCTCTCCAACCTTGCTGGCGGGTTGGTTTGCGAAAAAGCAGGTGTGGTTCCTATCACAAAAGAGGAATTGCTTGAGGCGGCGATTAGAGAAATCTAATTCAATTTAAAAATGAAGAACCATATACTTTTATTCTTCGTTTTACTTACCCTAAATCTCTCTGCCCAAAAGAAAAAAGCCCCGCAAGAAAGCCTTTGCAATAATTATCAGGGATATATTCCTTACCCTCAACTGCACATGCCAATTAAGAAGATTCGGTTGGCAGTTCATGTAATTCAAAAAGGTGATGGCACCGGAAATTTCAGGCAGGATTCAGCCAAAGAATTGAAGTTTTTTGCGGCAGTGCTTAACCACGCCAATGGTGCTTACATCAATGTGGATACCTTGCACCCTTACACCGGAAAAGAGAAATTAGCATACATACCTGATAGCAGAATAAGGCTTGTGGTGGATACCATGATGTACCACAAAGATGAGGAGATGTACCCTTTTGAAAAACTCACTTGCCGCTACGATGCCGCCAAAAAAGATTCTATACAAAACGAGGCAGAAATGTATAATTATGGTGAGCAGTTGTATAAAAAATATGTAAAGTTTAACACCGAACTCAGGCAAACTTGGAAGGACTCTGCACTCAATGTTTTTGTTGTGGAGGGTGGTAGGTTTTCAGGGCGTGGAATTGCGGAAAATCTGTACTCTGCACGTTGGCTGGTGGTGGTGGGCACGTGGCACAAAATGTATTTTGATGAGTTCCATCCCAACCACTGGACTCCCGGTTTGGTGCTTGCCCATGAGGTGGGGCATAATATGGGGTTGGAACACCCTTATAATTATCATGCTTGTGCTGATTTGCCAAGCACTGCCAAAGGCTCAACCAATAATCTAATGGACTGCTGGCCAAACCAAGGCAGTGCATTTACCCCTTGCCAATTGGGTAGCATCCATTGGGGATTAAGCGGTGGCAGTGGTGATATTGCCAGAGCTTTTAAAATAGATTATTGTGTTCGTGATGAAAACGAAACCATCACTATAAACTCTGGAGAAAATTGTGTGTGGGAAGGGAAAATGTTTTTGAAAGGTGATGTACGGATAATGCCCGGCGGCAAGCTCACCATAAAATGCGAAACCTCCATGCCCACAGGTGCAAAAATGATTATCTATCCCGGCGGGGAATTACTGATTGATAACGGTCACCTCACCAATATTTGTGGTGGCAGGTGGGATGGAATTTATCTTGAAAAAGGAAAACGCTTTCTGTGGAAAATCCGCAACAGCCGTAGCATTTTTAAAGTAAATGGCGATGGCTATTTTGATAGAATGGAAAACGGAATTGTGAAGGTGGGGTCAGCGTTTTACAAATAATTGAAGCCCTGAAAGGGCGCAATATATTAACATCGGGTGCAGCCCTATGGATTTCTAAAGAGTGCATTCACGTCAATCACCCGCGCATATTCCAACTGAAAAAATACAATCCCTGCCAGCAATAAACCCAACGCTGCCATCTGGTAAAAATTGATTTTATCACGGTCATAAACTTTGGCGGTAAACACAGCACACGGCAAGGCAAATAGTTGCACATAGGCAAGCTTATCATTTACAATCACCGGCATGGCAAACATCAATAGCACGAAATAAATAAAAAGCATATTCAGCATCCTGCGGGTTTTCAGGGTGCGGTATTCTTCGTTGTTTCTCAAAACAAAAAAACCATAAACACCCATCAAAACGCTACACAAAATAAAGATGAGTTTGGGCAAGCCTACTTCAATTTTTAGCACCTGTGGCGTAAAGATTTTCTGAAGTGTAATCAGGAAATTTGGGAGTTCATCAATCCAATAAAAATATATCCCAACAAAATAAAAAGGGATAATGAAACCAATAATATTTAGCGCGATATCCCTCCCTGAGTATGCCCTTACAATCAATCCTCCAAGCATCACAGGGAAGAAGATAATAGCAGGGAAATAAAATAAACACCCAACACTCAAAGCAAAAGAGGTGAAGAAAATATTCTCACGCGGCAATTCGTTTTGGGCTTGGGATAACGCAAACAAATTAAACACAGAGAACATAATAAATGCCTGGGCAATCAGCACATTATTTAGCCCAAACCACTGCCCAAACAAAGAGGAAAAAGTAATGTAAAAGAAAGCAGGAATCATAGTATCTCTTGAGAAGAGGAGATTGTGCGTTAGGATTCTGTTTAAGAAAATTGCCTCTGCAATTACAAGAATAATGGCGGTTATTTTCTCTGTAATCCCTCCATTAAATATCCCTGATAAAACTTTGGATGTTAAAAAATGAATGAAGGAATACTGCCCCTGCAATGGCATTTTAATGCTTACCACAAACGCAACGGCATGCAGCAAAAAAGCATATATCACCAAAAAAAAATAGGCGGTTGGGCGCGCCGACCTGAAAATTTGCAACAAGGTTTATAATGGATTTAAGTCGCCAAAGTTAATGCTTCATAATCCGTTTAGTGGGTGCTGCAAGGCTGATTTCTCACTCATAACTTATAACTCATAATTCATAACTACTTTAGCTTGCCTAATTTCGCACTAAAATCCCCGCGGCTATCAGAAATCTTTACTGTTAGCGTTATAGTATTTAATGAAGAAACTTCTGCTGATTTGTATTTATTCTTTGTGTTGCCTCCCATGCTTTTCGCAGATAAAAAGGTATCATATTTATGAGCCATCCAAATGGGCAGATTCTGTTTTTAATACCCTTACTTTAGAGGAAAAAATAGGGCAGCTTTTTATGGTGGCGGCCTATACAAGTTATGATAAAAGAAAGAACTCGCCAGAAGTGGTTAGCCTCATACAAAACCAAAAAATTGGCGGGGTGATTTTCTTTAAAGGTGGCCCCGGCAGGGAGGCAAATGCTACCAATCTCTTTCAGGAGAAATCTAAGATTCCATTGCTAGTTGGGATGGATGCGGAATGGGGGCTTGCCATGCGTTTGGATAGCACTATTAACTTTGGATATCAAATGCCTTTGGGTGCTATTAGTGATGACTCCATAGTGTACCAAATGGCTAAAGAAATAGCGGTGGAATGTAAGAGGATGGGGATTCATATCAACTTTGCACCAGTGGCGGATATCAATAATAATCCGCAGAATCCTGTGATTAATGTGCGGAGTTTTGGTGAGAATAAAGAGGAGGTTACCAAGAGGTCAATCATGTATTTGCAAGGCTTGCAGGATAATAATATTATGGCGGTGGCAAAGCATTTCCCCGGGCATGGTAACGTGAATGTTGATTCGCATTTGGATTTGCCTGTACTCAACCAATCCAAAACAGAAATGGATTCGTTGGAACTATTCCCTTTCCGTTATCTTTTTAGTAATGATGTGGCGGGGGTGATGACTGCCCACCTTAGAGTTCCAGCTTATGATTCGGCAAAAAATGTGGGGGCTTCGTTGTCATCTCAGGTGAGTACTTGCCTCCTCCGCACCAAAATGAATTTTAATGGAATTGCATTTTCCGATGCTTTAAATATGGGTGGTGTAAGTAAGTATTATTCTCCCGGTGAGCTTGAACTCAAAGCTCTTTTAGCGGGTAATGATATTCTGCTTTACTCTGAAAATGTTCCTAAAGCCATTGAGTATATTAAGGCGGCAATTGACACCGGTTGCCTTGATATTGAAATCATAAATGCCAAGGTGAAAAAAATTCTTCAACTAAAAAAATGGGTTGGTTTGGATGATTGTAAATATATTTCTACAAAAAAATTATACCCTGATTTAAACACACCCTCTGCACTTCTCATCAAACAAAAAATCGCAGAAAATTCTGTTACTCTTGTCAGGAATTCTAAAAATCTTGTCCCGTTTAAAAGGGTTGATAACACTACTTATGCAAGCCTAAGTTTGGGTACAAGGGAGGTAACTCCTTTTCAGGATATGATTCAGATGTATAGTCGTGCTGGCATTTTCAGTGCAAGCCTCAACTATACGCAGGACTCTGTTTGGCAACAGCTTTATGATACCTTAATTACTTATGATGTAATAATTATCAGCCTTCATAATCTCAATAATAAATATGCTTCATTGTATAATATGAGTACAAAAGCGTTGGACTTTATTAAAAAATTGAATGCTGTGAAAAATGTGGTTCTTGTAAATTTCGGAACTCCTTATGCGCTGCAATTCTTTAAAGATTTTAACACTATTCTTTGCGCTTATGAAGATGAACAAACATTTCAATATTCAGCAGCACAAGTCTTATTTAGCAGCATTGGCGCAAAGGGAAGACTCCCTGTAAATGCTACTGATGAGTATAAATTAGGAACAGGAAATTTTACTACTGGTGGGTTAAGGATGCACTATAGCCTCCCAGAGAATGCAAGTCTTTCATCCTATTCTTTAAGAAAAATTGATACAATTGTTGAGGATGCCATAAAGCAAAAAGCATTTCCGGGCTGTCAGGTAATTGTGGCAAGATGGGGGCAAGTAGTTTACAATAAATCCTATGGCTACCAAACCTATGATAAAAAGAAAGCTGTTAAAAATACAGATTTGTATGACCTTGCTTCTATAACCAAAGTGGCTGCTACAACATTATGCATAATGAAGCTTTATGAACTTGGTAAAATAAAGCCGACAGATAGCCTTGTCAAATTTCTACCTGAACTCAAAAAAACTAATAAAGCATATCTCACAATTAAAGAAGTGATGACCCATCAGGCAGGGCTCACCGCTTGGATTCCATTTTATAAAAATACAATTACTGCTTCTCAACTTTGCGAAGATTTATATTGCAGTTCCCCAAATAACCCGTTTTCACTTCGCGTAGCAGAAGGTGTTTACCTGCATAAAAATTATAAGGATAGTATATATCAGGTGATGGATAAATCTGCAATTCATGACCGCGGCAAATACAAATATAGCGACCTTGGATTTATTTATATGCAAAGAGTTGTAGAAAGAATTACAGGGAAGCCATTAGAGAAATTAGCAGATAGCTTTTACTACAAACCTCTCTCATTAGCTACAATCACTTTTAAACCAAGAGAAAAATTTTCTTTGGATAGAATTGCACCCACAGAGCAAGACACTTATTTTAGAAATCAATTAATTCATGGTGATGTACATGACCCCGCAGCTGCAATGTTCGGTGGGGTTTCCGGTCATGCTGGTTTATTTTCAGATGCTAATGATTTAGCCGTTATCATGCAAATGCTAATGAATGGGGGCACCTATGCTGGTCAAAGATTTTTGGATTACACCACCATAAAACTTTTTACTTCCTCTCAAATAAAAGGAAACCGAAGAGGCTTAGGTTGGGATAAACCAATCATGGATAAAAAAATTAATGGTCCAACTTCTACCCAATGTTCACCCATGACTTATGGACACACAGGCTTTACAGGAACATCTATTTGGGCAGACCCTTACACCGGATTAATCTATATTTTTCTTTCAAATAGGATTAACCCAGATGCAAGCAATTCTAAAATTACAGATTTGAATATCCGTACTAGGATTCAAGATGTAATTTATGATTCTTTGCAATCTGGTAAGGATAGCCCAACAGGAATGAGATAAAAATAATTGAAATTTTTTAAACTGAATTTCAACTACTTATAAAGTATTTTAATTTTTTTCACACAACGCTGCAACTTTTTGCATCCCTTAGGGAACTTACTGTAAAAATCAGCGATTGACAACAGGTTCTGATTGCAACAACAAAAAACCAATACTAACCACGAGCACAGCATGCAGCGGGAGTTTATGCGATTGTACTCTCCGTTGCATGCCAGGCTCAGTAGATACGTTGAAGCAATAACAAGAAACCGCGAGGAAGCCAAAGATTTACTAAGCGAAACAACTCTTATTGCTTATGAGAGATTTGAGCAGCTAAAAAACAAAGATGCTTTTATTTATTTTTTATTCAGTATTGCCAGTAAGTTGTACAAAAAGCAATTGCGCAGGCGTAAATGGTGGGGAATGTTTTCAGAAGATAAAGCTATAGAAATACCAGGTGGGTACTTGAACCCCGAAACAAATGCAGACGTAGATTTTCTCTACAAAGCACTTGATAAAATGCCAATCCAGTTTAGAGAGGCAATAGTAATGTTTGAATTAACAGGTCTAAGTATAAAGGAAATTGCAGAAATCCAGAGTGTAACTGAATCAGCGGTGAAGTCACGGCTTACCCGCGGAAGAGAAAAGCTTGCTTCCCTTTTACGGGAAGGTGAAGCAAGCCCAACTCATTTTAACACTAACAACTTAATGCTTAGCCCGCTGTTTTAAAAACCAACCAACCAATATAAAATGGACTTCAATGATAATGGTATAAACCAGCTTTGGGAGAAGGCACGCAGCCAACCCCCTTTGATGGATATTAGTGAAGTTGAGAATCTCATTTCTACTAAAGCACCTATATCAAAAGCACCTACTAACAAATGGTTATGGTACAGTGCAGCGGCGGTTTTAGTAACCGTAATTTCTGTTAGCTATCTAAGTTTTAATCCTACCGAAAAGAAAGTAGAAGTTAGAACTAAAATTGAAAATACCATTCCTTCTAAAAGGGATATTGGCACAGCACCCGAAAATCTTTCCACTGATAATTCAGTTATTATTCAGGAAGATTTAAACCTCTCATCTCAGCCAAAACAAATTTCTGAGAGCCATCAAAAAAATAAAATCCAACATGATAAAAATGTTGAGAAACCAATTACCAACACTCTTTCTTTAGCCGATGCAAATGGAGTTAAGGAAGAAGAAAAAAATAAAAATAACGAATCAGGAACTAAGAAGTCTGTAGTAAAGAACTCAGAAAATCCAATTACAGAAAGCAACCCAAATAGTTTAGAGAATAGTCATTTTACTTTGCGTGGCTGGAAGCTTAAAAGCCACAACCCTTATGCTTTTAGAAGTGGGGTGGATAAAGAAGAATCCCACTCAGGGGTTGCATCTGGTTTTATAAATGCAAATAAAGATAACTACAATAGCGCATGGCTTACCCAACAGATGAATGCTACCCAATACAAAGGGAAACGAGTAAGAATGACCGCATGGGTGAAATCAAATGATAAAGGCAAAAAGGTTTGGGCAGGAATTTTCTTGACCTCAAACAATGGTGAAAATAAAGTTTCTGGCTTTGATAACTTATACGAAAGAAAGGTACATAAAGCTAAAGACTGGAACAAATGCGAGATTGTTATGGATATCCCAGATGATAGTAGAATCCTCAATTTTGGTCTCTATAAAGTTTATGAAGGCAGGGCTTGGATTGATGATATTAGCTTTGAAGTAGTAGATAAAAATACTCCCCTCAGCTATAAGAAAACAACAGAAGTTTCAGACACATTAATTGTAGTTGCGGGTTTGCGTGCCGGCATTTCCATCAATAAAAAACCATCAAACCTTGGTTTTGAAAAGGGATTCTCAAATGAAAACTCACCCAAAGGATGGTTCTTGGATAAAGAAGACCTTACCTATAAATTGGGGATTGATGATGCCAAAGCACATAGCGGTGATGGTGCTGCATTTATTGTAGGAACCAATGCTGATAAAAGTGATTGGAACTCCCTCTCCCAAATTATTAGAGTTAATGATTTTGCAGGCAAACGCATACGATTATCAGGATGGATGAAGAGTGAAAATCTTTCCGACTATGCCTCGCTTTGGATGCGAGTTGATGATTACAAATCCAGAGTAAATACAGATGTTTTTAACAACAGAGTAATGACTGGTAGTAATGATTGGAAGCAATATGAAATAACACTTGACGTTCCTGAAAATGCAAATACAATTTCATTCGGAATGCTACTACACCGCAATGGAAAAGCTTGGCTTGATGATTTAAAAATAGAAGTGGTAAGTCAGAATATATACTCTACAGAAAGCATAAAATCTGCCCCTATTAATTTGGGCTTTGAAGAATAAACTAACAAAAAACTGTATCCAACCAACGCAACAAAGCCCCCTTATAGGGGCTTTGTTGTTTATATATTTCTTTAAAAAATTATAGTGTAAGAATTATATTTTCCGCAACTTGCAACCCAATTCTAAACCATTAAATAAAACACACATGAAATCAATTGAAAGTTTTGTAACCGAAATGGACATCCTGCCCTACATCGTTGGCAGCATTGTATTGTTTTTCTCTATCATCGGCGTATTTTTTCTTCTTAAAAAAGATTGGAAAAATGTAAAAAGAACCATTGCTATTGGCGTGCTAACGGGCGCACTTGTGGGCGGCTTTGTATTTTATGAAGTAACTAGAGATGCAACAAAACTAAGTGCAGATAGTAAAGCAGATTTCAGTGTGGAGGCTATGGCTTTGGGTAAAGAGTTCGCTGCGGATATGGCAAACTCAGGGGCAAAATATAAAGACAAAGTGGTGGAGGTGAAGGGTGCGGTAGAAAGTATTGATAAAGATAAAACCAACGCCTACTCTGTAATTATGAAAACCGAAGGAGGCATTATTCAATGTGCCGTATTGCCTGCTTCTAATGAAACTGCAGCCACTGTTAAAGCAGGCGACAATATCACCATGAAAGGCAAGTTCACAGCATCTGATAAAGATGATATTGATGGGCTAAAACTCTTTTTAGTAGAAGGGATTATCAGCAAATAAACAGCGTATAATGGTGACGCTTTGCCACCAAATGTTATGGGGAGAATACCAAATAAAAATGCACCTGAATGGAGTAAGGAAAAACGCGACAGTGTTTTTCTGGAGTATTTTATACCTCATATAAATTCGCTGTACAATTTTGCGCTTTATCTTGAGAATGATGAAGACCGCGCCAAAGATTTGGTGCAGGAAAGTTTTTTGCGTGCTTACAAATTTGTGAATCATTATGACACCGCACAACAGCCAAAGGCATGGCTGATTAAGATTCTTAAAAATACTTTTATTAATGAATACCACCGCAACAAACAATTAGGTTTTAGGGTTGAGTTTGAAGATGCTTTTCAGCAGTCTGACGATGATGAGGACACCCACGTAAAAAATATTGACCTACGTGAAGAGATTTTTAACTCCTTAGTAGGTGATGAAATTTCAGAAGCCGTAAATTCACTTCGTGTTGACTTTAGAATTATAATTTTACTTTGCGATATTGAAGGATTTAGATATGATGAAATGGCTGCGATATTAGATGTGCCCATTGGTACTGTGCGTTCACGCCTGCACAGGGCGCGCACTGCACTCAAAGAAAAACTACAAGACTATGCAGTTAAAAAAGGTTACACCAAATAAATAAAATCACAGAAAAATGAACTGTAATTATGTAACAGAAAAGTTAGAATTGTTCCTTGATGAAGAAATCCCAAACACAGAGATGGAGGGCATCAGGCAGCATTTACTTGGGTGCGAAGAATGTGCGAAAAAAGTTGAAACGGAAAAGCATTTCAAACAATCACTTCGCGAAAACCTAGGCAAAAAGCTACTTGAAACCAACCTTGTGGATGATATGAAAGAATTCATCCTGAACAAAAACTAAAAGCATCTCGGAGTCTCAAAAAGTGAAGAAACTATTTCCGGATGATGTGCAGCAATTAGCCCGCACCATCAGCATTATTGAAAATGAGGCTGCGGGTTATCAGGATATTTTGGTGAGCCTGAATATAGATTCTGATGTCCCTGTAATTGGCGTTACAGGCCCACCCGGTGCAGGGAAAAGCACTCTTATCAATGCATTAATTTCTGAGTATTTATTAGCCAATAAAAAAATAGGGGTTATTTCTATTGACCCCACTTCGCCCTTCAATCATGGTTCTTTATTGGGTGATAGAATACGGATGGCGGAGCATTATAATAATCCAAATGTATTTATACGGTCTTTGGCAACACGGGGTGCATTAGGTGGGCTCTCTGCTAAAACTATTGAGATTACAGATGTTTTAAGGAGCTCAGGTTTTGATATTATTTTGATTGAAACTGTTGGTGTTGGGCAATCAGAAATTGAGATTGCAGGGCTGGCAGATGTTACCCTTTTGGTGTTAGTACCAGAGGCAGGTGATGAAATACAAGGGCTAAAATCTGGGGTGATGGAGATAGCAGATATTTTTGTAATTAATAAAGCAGACCGCCCCGGTGCAGATTATTTTGCCAAAGGAATTGCACATATTGTACACGAAAGAGAGAATAGAAAATGGAATCCTCCAGTGCTAAAAACAGCCGCTACAACACATGAAGGAATTGCACAATTGGTTGAGGCAATAACTAATTTTTTATCCCATCAATTTGCGAATGAAAAGAGAGCATTTTTACTTACTGAAAAAGCGTGGCAACTTATTATTCAGCACAGGATGAAGGGTACTGACAAAGCCAAATTAGCAGAAGCTTTAAAGGCTTTTGCCGCAGATAAAAGCTTTAATCTTTATGGTTTTTTGAGTAAGTATTTGGTTGGGAAAAGTGAGTTGCAATAATTCTTATTCAACCACAAACTTTTTCGTGAGAATAGAATCTGCCGTTTGTACTTTAATGAAATATACACCCACAGGCTCTTTATCAATATTCAGAATAAAATAATCGGTACCTGCATTTAGGTGTTGCTTGCTATAATATACAAGCCTACCCAAAGCATCAAATACACTCACATTAACAGGCGAGTTAACAGGACTATTTGCGGTTACCCAAAACACCCCTCTACCTATATATTTCATCACTTTTAAGTCCCTTTTGGCTACTACATCAGTATTGGTAATATTTGCAATACTAATGATGCGGGTAGAAGGTATGCCTACATTACCACTATTGTCTTTTACTTTATAAGTAATGGAGAACAACCCAATTTTGGAGGTATTTTTCAGCGTGCTGAAGGTATCTACTATGGGGGTTTTATCATAGTCATCAATTGCCGTATAACCGGAGTCAGAATATGAATCATTTATATTTATATAAACAGTGTCTTTTCCTTTGAGGGTAATAACTGGAATTTTGATATCCATTACGTGAATAACCAAAACAGCGGAATCAGTATTGCCGGACTGATCAGTAACTTTAATGGTTTTGGTAAAAAAGCCAATAGAGTCCGGGGTATTCTTATTAAAGTTAAATGTCCCTCCTTTAATAATTATTGGAGATAAATCATAATTATCTGCAATAACAATATCCGAATCTTTATATACTTTATTTACCTCAATTTTTATGGTATCGCCATTGAGGAATACGATGGAGGGCCTAATGGTATCAATAACTTTTATCCAACGGGTGATGCTGGACCTGTTGCCTGCTCTGTCACTTAAAAGGTATTTGATGAAATACTTACCAAGATGAGCAGTATCCAGATTGGTTGTATCGGTGACCACAACATTTGAGTCCCCGAATTTATCATGATACACAATTCCTGAGTCTTTGTAATGATAGTACACCTCTAAAAGTGCCGTATCAAAACCGTTGAGTTTTACTGTAGGGGGGTCAATATCCAACCTGCATGTCCCGGGCATATTTTTATCCATCCATACCATCCTGTTCAAGAGGAATCTTTTAAGAGAATCTACCTCTTGCTTATAGTTTTTAGCATAGTTAGGTTTGTATAAATAACTCCAGCCCCAACCCGGCCATTCCTTAAAATTATGTACCTGACCTTCGCTAAGTTCAGTGGAGTTACTATCAATCCAATGGTTGATGCTTATTTGATTTAACACCCCACCAGCACGCCGGTAAACTGTCCACCGACATTTAACATTATTCCGGAAGCTTGTATCCCCTGGCCCGTAATTATACCAAGCAGTAGTAAATTTTGGTATTATCGGGTATTTATTGCCCATCAACTTAAACAACCAAAAATCAGAATTGCACCAGCCATTGTTAAAAAACCATGATGACCATGAAGCCCAATAATTACCAAAAGTGATATCAAAATCCCATCCCGGTCCAAGATGGATATGTTTATCAACGCTATTCCTATCCTTCCACATATGATAGCTGGCGCGGTAACCATCAACATTGGTTGAGATTTCCTGCAAAAACATATAATCAATCATTGATTTTTCATCCATATAATCACGCCATTTGATGCCAGCCCTTGAGGTGGCAGTACCATTATAAAGCACATCCTCAAAACTATCATACACGGCACGAATATATTTTGCCTGCTGCACTGATGGTAAGTCAGGGGCATCAAACCTGATATAAGGATACCATGCGTTATAATCAGGCTTAAAATATTTTGAACTCCAGCCAGCTGAGCCATTCCAGTCTTGCTTGATGATATACCCTCCAGTGAGGGAATCTCCAGTATTACAGGTTATGGTATCCGTCTTGGGGATGTTTACCCTGTTCTTATCAATTTTTATGGATTCAATCAACGTATAAACACCCTGATATCTGCCATTAATAATTAACTCTACATTTCTTGTTCTTGGGCTGTAATTACCCATTCCACTAAACATATGCTGAGCCAGTGAATTGCGCATTAAACTTTTATCCAGAAAACTTGCCTGCAACACCCAATCATGTTCTTTGGGCATCCCCAATAGTTTCATGTTTTTCTTTTTATAAGACGCATCATAAGTGATGATTGTATAAGACTGCTTTGGGAAAGAACGAGACCAATTACCATGAAGCCTAATACCCCCATATCCGGGAAAAAGCAATGAATCTTTAGCATAATTGTGGCCTCCCGTGCTATTCTCTATCACATGAAATTTACTTGGCGCATAAGCCGTTGAAGCAGGTATACCATAACCTTGTGTATTAATGACAAAAATGGGAAGATTAGAGCTATCCAGTTTAAAGTCTCGGTTAGGGTTATTTCCAAAACCTATACTCCAGTTTACTAAAACATCTTTGCGGAAAGTATTATAATCATACACTATCAAATTCCAGGTACCAGTATCCATCTCGCTATAATTTAACAGCTTTAAAAAGCACTCCGGATTATAAGCTCCTTTAAAGGGAGCCTTACCAAAATGGACAGGGTTATTTGCGGTATCTGTAAAGAAGGTACTATCAAAATTGGCCTTTGAACCACCATTGAGCCAGGAGAGTTGATAACTTACCCCTGTAGGTGATTGCAGAAAAACACCCAGAAGACCCGCCTGTGCGCATTTGATTTTTATATTAATGTATTCAATGCCATAGGTGTCACTCAGTTTTACCGGTGAGGCGCTAGCAATATGAAGCGGAAACCAATTGCCTTTTTTAAAAGTGTCTAGCTTACCTCCTGTTGCTACATATACTTTACTAGTAGCATAAATGCTGGTAGAAGCTCCAAAGAAAAAAGCAAGAAGCAAGAATACTATTGCATTCATGTTTCTTAATTGATGGATTGAATTCATGTTGCAAATGTACTAAGTTATATGGGATAATATTCCCAATAATTTACCCCCCCTATTATCCTTTATGTTTATGATGGAATTGCAGAATTTTTATACCATCAATTTGCCAATGAAAAGAGAGCATTTCTTCTCACAGAAAAAGCGTGGCAACTAATCATTCAGCACAGGATGCGGGATACATCAAAATTAGCAGAGGCATTAAAAGCTTTAATCTCTATAGCTTTTTGAGTAAGTATTTGGTGGGGTAAGGTCAATGAAAAAGCCCCTGCTTTTGCCGTTTAACTTCTCATAAAAGTTAACACATATATGGCGCAGGGGCAAACTCAAACCAAAGTGTAAATTGTATAATTTAAATCATAAACTTAATTGCTAATCTTAAATGTATTAGTGCCCAATTCTGAATTTATTATAAGTTGATAAATAGATTTTGCCATGCCATCCATATTAATTTGAATGGTGTTATTAGTACCGACTGATTGGTATTTTTCAGTCCTTAAAAGTCTGCCTTGCATATCCAAAAGTTGGTAGGTTGCCATACCAGTAATTTTATTATTTGGGATGGAAATTTCAATACTTTTTGCTGAGGCATTATACCATGCTTTCACATTTTTTTGGTAACCACTGAGTATAAGTTTCTGCACAGGTGAGTAGGCGAATTTGCCGTTATAATCTAGTTGCTTAAGGCGGTAATAAATGGTGTTAGGCTCATTAAAACTGAGCTTATCATCAAAGCTATAAGTTTGGGTAGTATAACTATTCCCGTTGCCTTTTACAAAACCAATTTTGGAAAAGGTTTTTCCATTTACTGATTTCTCAATATCAAAACCTGCATTGTTTTCTTCCATGGCAGTTTGCCAGTTAAGCTGGGCTACATCATCATTTTTAGTAACACTAAAATTAATGAGAGTAACAGGTAGTGGGTGCAGGTTGTTACCCAATGTTAGAGTGCTAAAACTATTAACTCCATTTAAGGAAACTGTATTAGCAGTAGCATCTCTTGAGGTATACCCCAATTCAGTGCAGCTTCCACTATTGCAAGCAAATAATTCCAATTCATTTTCATTAATGGAATTGAGTTCAGCATCCAGATAACTAAACTCCACATCAGCGTTGAGGGATGTGTTATTATCAGGAGTTATGGTGTAATTTCTTTTGATACTTTGATTACCAGAAGCAGTAATTGCAGTGCCTGTATTTCTAACTACAGAAATATTCCCAGGTGCAGTAGCATTGGTATTTATCCCCAACCCAATATTCCCAAAAGCATGAGAACTACCCGCACCCAAATATTTCTGTGTCCTTATATTTCCTAAAACATAGGAGGTAGAGGTTTCACTTAGTGTAGCAGCAGAATCCAAAGTAATAGTATCAGTATTTGTTTGCAGGATACCAGAACTAAGGTTTAAGGAGTTACTGATGGTGATATTGCCGGATAATACAGCAGTACTGCCACCGGTAATATTCATATTGTAAAGCGTTAAAGGCCCTGAGGAATAATAAGACCCACCAAGGGTTACACTCCCAACACCAGTATAAAGCATTTCAGCACTGCTGCTAAAATCACCGTTAAGTTCTAGCGTTCCCTCATTGAATAGGTATGGATAATTAAGCCCATTATTTTGGTTATCCATATCACCTCCAAGGTAAAGCAATGTGCCGGAATTGATACTCACCGTATCTCCGTGATTATAGAATATCTGTGCTTTTGCAGCTTTATAATTCAGCAAAACAAAGAGCACAAAAAGTAAGTTAAGTTTTAATTTCATCATTCTGTTTTTTAAAAACTATCAACTACTTTCTAACTTCAATGGAAGCCTCTTTAATATCTTTTTGATACATCAGCATTGCATCTAATTTTCTTGAAAGTAAGGCATTCTGTTTCTTTAATTCATCAACCTCTTTTTTCAGTTCTTGTATGCCAATAAGTGCTACGCCACTGGGGTCAATAGTTGAGATGGTGATGCTATCACTTCCTATACTAAACATCTTATAAAAATCCTGCGCCATAGGCCCAATATGGGTGATGTTTTTATTCTCTCCTTTATAGTTCCAGCGTGTAATATCTAACCTGCATATTTTGGAAAGAACTTCTTCAGAGTTTTGGTTTATAAAATTCTCTTTTTTGTTGCGGTCAGAGGCATTAGTCCATGTACCACCTGTGGTTAAGTAAGCACCATTTCCGTTGGTAGAATTAGTTCCTACAGTTATGGCATTACTGCCCGGGTTAGTTCCAAACCCCCAACCAATAACTTGATTGTTTCCAAAAACCATATTGTTACTATAGCCTACATAAGCTTTATGTCCAATTGCCGTTGCATTATGTATTGTCATGTACTGTCCATAGGCGCTATCACCCACTATTGTATTACAGTTGCCTGCATTACTTCCGTGGGTATTATTACCAATCATTACGTTGCCACTTCCTGTACCCACATTCCTACCGGCCTCATATCCCAAAGTTGTGTTGAAACTCCCAGTGGTAAAGTCCCTACCTGCGTTAAATCCAACAAATACATTAGAATCACCTGTGGTGGTTGAGTGCCCTGATTCATTACCTATAAAAGTATTTCCATTACCTGATGAAAGGTCGTTTCCTGCTGTTATTCCCATAACAACATTTGCTTCACCCGTGGTATTGCCAAAGCCAGCAAGTGCACCAATAAAAATATTCATTGAGCCACTGGTGTTAGATAAGCCAGAGAACGGACCCATAAAAAGATTTGCCCATCCATCGGTATTATTAATACCAGAATTGTATCCACTGATATGATTACCACACCCAGTTGTATTGGCATATCCAGCATTATATCCGCTAAAGTAATTGCTATCCCCAGAGGTATTGCTATAGCCTGCATGATAGCCCATAAATTGGTTGCTACCACCAGTAGTATTTTTACCGGCATCTATCCCAACAAATAAATTGTAGTTACCTTTTGTAGAGAGGATATTATATCCCCCCCATCCTGTAATTAGAATCCGTATTAATGCTTCCATTTACATCTAATTTATTTGATGGAGTTTTGCCCAATCCTACTTTATCTGTAGCATTGGTGAGAAGGGTTTTGCCTTCACTACGGGTTCATGCATTGCTACCAGAGGTATTAAAATTACCTACCCATGCGGCGCCGTTATAATAGAAAAAGTAAGATGAATCGTTATCAAAAACTAATAGCCCTTTTGAAGGGCTGCTGATAGCTAAGCGTTGTGTTGATGACATCCTTGGTGCTAATAAACCTTTAGAGGTAGAGCTTAAATCAAGGATTGAACTTGCATTGGGGGTGTTGGTACCAATACCCACTTGGGCATTGAGGCGGCTGTTAATTGCAATTCATACAATACAGCAGATTAAAATGTTGTTTTTCATAATTGAATTTTATTCTGGGGCAAACCTATGGCTTTGCTAAGGGTGTCATTTTCTGTAAATGATTTTTAAATTTCATTTGTAAGATTTATAGTTTCTGCAAATAGTATTTAAGCTAAGGTGCTGCCTTTTTCAAAATACCTTTAGCTATTTGCTGGTTTTTAGAGAAAGTAAGAAATGGAGAACTCCAATTATTTTTTTAAAATGAAAGCTAAGGTTTGGCGGTATATGTTTCTTTTACTTATCCCTTACCACCACCCAGCCTGCAGTACCATCCTTATACACACTAAATTTTCCTTTGCGCTTTGCCTCTAATTCGTTGGTGAAGATTGTTGGGCTTTTGCCTTTCCATTTAAAATCCGCATAGCCCACTTTTAATGCCTCACCCACTTTTAAAGATTCTATCATTACCCTTACAGGGTGCTTTTTGCCAAGGGGCGTTAGCTGCATAGCTGCCAATTCTTCTGCACTGAGTTTTGTAATTGCCATATTCTTTTTGGTTAATGTTTGATGGAGCTAAGATACAAAAAATACTTCAATAAAAAATTAGTATCCATTATCAAACAGTCCTTAACCATCATCTAAACATCAATAAAGAAATTTTGACATTAGGTATCATTTCTTAGAACATCCGTATCCATCTATAAAAGATAATTATCATACCATAATCCATCAATAGCCTACCTTAATAGGTAATTATACTTCTTTGGGCGTTCCTTATTTTTAAAATAATTTGCAGCCAAATAGAAATCCATTGCAGCCAAAGGAATATTTCAGGTGTAAAAATGAAATCACCCATTCACCAATTGGCATGAGTATGCATAAAACTGAATACCGCCAACATCCAAATAAAAATTGCTCACAAAAAAATGAATGTATGAAGCAGCCAAATCATTGCCGTCAGTTTTAACTAACGGATAAAAGACATCCCACATATATTAGCAGCATTCGGAAGATGGTTTTTTATTCACCTTAAAGAAAGTGTAAATGATGCAACTTATTTAAAAAGTTATGTAAAGCATAGACGTTTTAAGTGGCTCACCTTTGTGCTGCAATGGGAGCTTAGCCCTGCCTATACTACAAAAAACAGAAATACAAAAGAAAATGAAAGAACTGGAAAACAAAACAGTATTTATCACTGGCGGGCTATCAGGTATAGGTAAAGCATGCGCAGTTGCCGCCGCTAAAGAAGGTGCTAATGTTATAGTGGCAGATTTAAAGTCTGCCTCCTCAATCTCAGTTATGGAAGAGATAAAAAAGGAAAACCCTAAAGCAATTTTTATTGAATGTGATGTGGCAATAAGTGCACAGGTACAAGCTGCTATTAGTAAGACAGTAAGTATTTTTGGCGGGTTAGATATTGCCTTAAACAATAATTATAGGGTTGCACCCCATGAAACACTTAGGTAAGGCAGAAGAGATTGCCAATGGTTTTCTTTTCTTGGCTTGCCGTGATAGCTCATTTATTACAGGTACAACCTTAGAAATTGATGGCGGTTATTTAGCACAATAAAAAACAATTAAAAACAAATACAACAAAATGAAACCACTTAATCTTAACGAAGAAAACGAAGAAGAAACTAATCTCCCGGGCTACCCACCATATCGCCCCAGTGAAGATATTTATAATGTTACCCAAAAGGTAGGCAATATAGATATTGAAAACAACCAAGAAGCATCTGAGAATGGCTTAGATGTGCCGGGTGCAGATTTAGATGATGATGAAGAGGAAATTGGAAACGAAGATGAGGAAAATAATTTCTACAGTTTGGGCGGCGATAATCATCATGATTTGGAAGAAGACCAAGGAGATTAAATTATCATTGCCGTCCCATAAAAGGAACGGCAATTAATAGGAATGATTCATTGCCGTCAGCTTTAGCTGACGGATAAAATACATCCTCACCCCTAACACCACCTTTAGTGCTAAGATTTGACAACTTTTAAAAAGTTGTCAAATCTGAAAAACCACCCGACCCTTTGCCCAAAAAGATTGGGGGAAGCAGAAAAATGGATTTGGGGATGTTGGTAAAATGAAATAAAAATCAATTCTATAAACTTATAATATATTTGTGTAACCAATCACTCTAAAGTGAAAGAAATTACAAAATATTTTATCTTAATTTTTATAGTTTTACAGGGGTCAAAAGTGCTGTCTCAAGATACTTTAGGCTCTGTGAAGGGTAATCAGAAATTAGATACTCTCTCTGATAAATATGTTAAAACTTTTCAAAATCCCCACAACTCTATTAGTTTTTATCCGCTTACTCTTTTAGAACCAGAGATGGGGATAAGACTAAGCTTTGAAAAGCCTATTACTAAAAATTTATACTTACAACCCGGAGTCAATTTCATAGTAATCGGCTTGCCATATTATAAAGGATTTGTAGGCCGAATTGATTTAAAAAATTATTATTTAATCAATGAAAAAGCAAGGAATTATGTGGCTGCGGAACTCATGTATAAATTTACTTATAAAACCTTTAGAGGACCTATTCGTCCTTATTCTGTTTACTCAACTGAGGAGCATTTCAATGTTATTTCAGCTAATTTTAAATGGGGTGTTCAGATAAAAACTATGGATAGAAATTCTGTAGAAATTTTCACAGGAATTGGATTGAGGTATTATTATGTTGAGTACAAAATGAGTGATGGAACAACAATGTATATGGAAAACCCAATTGCAGAAAATGGAATTAAATATAAGAATTTTACCCCGAATTTTGTGTTAGGTGGATGTTTTAATTTTCATTTTGGTCAACCTAAAATAAAAGAATAATTGATGAAAAGGTATCTACTTAATATTGCGTTTCTGTTAATTATTATTTCCTTTTCAAATTGTGAAAAATATGTTAATCATCATAGAATAGATTACCATAAAATCTATGGTGAAGTCTTAGCAAATGTAAAATTTCCAGCTGGGAGTTGGTGGGTTTATAAGGATGTGGGAGTAAGTGGTGAAATTGATTCTGTGGTTTGCAATTATTCTATCATACAAAGAATTAAGGTGGATGAAGAAACATATTATGACAAATTAAAAACAGCCTATACTCATTACAGAAAAAATGACACATTGTATTTTGAAGGAGAAGGCAGTTATAATTTTTATTTAGAAACAGGAAAAACAAATGAAGGTAAGAAAAGTGATTTCCCATTGATGTATTATGAATTTACTGGAATGTCCACAGTTGACCTACATGAAAGAGAGGGATTGAAAATTAATAGCATAAATAGAGAAACTCCTTATCAAATTGGAGGGGTTTGGTATAATGACGCTTTAACATTTTATCTCACTCAAAATGATTATAATAATGAGAGACTAACTGAATTGTCATGGGCTAAGAGTATTGGAATTGTTAGGCGAGAACATTATAGCGGCAGAGCCTATACCTTGCAGAGATTTCATATAAATAATTAAGATATTGGGAACCCCCAACTTCAAACTCTGAACTCTTCCCCTCCACCCTCAGGCTTTAATTTTGCAAAGTATCTTTGCAATCAAATCCTATAGATGAGTTTTCTGTTTCCGAGTTTTCTATTTTCTCTTTTTGCTTTCTCAATTCCGGTTATTATTCACCTCTTTAATTTCAGGAGGTATAAAAAGATATTTTTTACCAATGTAAATTTTATTGCATCGGTGCAGGAGGAAACCAAATCTCAAAATAACCTGCGGCATTTGCTTTTATTATTGCTGAGGCTTTTGGCATTAGCTGCCATCATCTTTGCTTTTGCACAACCGTTTATTCCGCAAAAGCAAAGCACTGTAAACCCCGGCAAAAACTATATTGCCTTATATATTGATAACTCTTTTAGCATGAGCAATACCGCCAAAGAGGGTGAGCTTTTGCAATTCGCCAAAAAGAAAACAGAAGAGATTGCAAAGAGCTATTCGGAGGGGGATGGCTACCAATTAGTAACTAATGATTTTGATATAAAACACCGCCATTGGGTTACCCAAAAGGAAGTAATTAAATTAATAAGTGAAGTATCAGTGTCCCCTGCTTCAAAGAAATTGTCAGAGGTTTATGCGCATATGCGGGAGGCTTATAGGGATGTGAATGCACACAATAAACTGGCGTATATAGTAAGTGATTATCAAACTTCTTTTGCGGATATTTCTGCTACAGCAAAGGATAGAGATACCAGCATTAAT
>JAPLCZ010000244.1 GCA_026391915.1 Bacteroidota bacterium
CTTTCCCCGGGGGCCATATTGGAGTATTTGTTGGTGCTAAAAGCCAAAAAGAATTAGGCCCTGCTGTTGCCAAATGGGTAATGGACAGAAGTTAGTTTTGGCTTAGTAAAATATTAAAACCATTTGATGAAGCCTCGAAGAAATTCGGGGCTTTGTTGTTAAGAATATCAATATGAATACAAACGAAATCACCTACCCTTACAAGGTTCATTACACCCAAACATCCATTGGCAATATTGCGTTTGCTGATGAAGGAAAAGGAGAAAAAACTATTGTGTTTTTGCATGGGTTGGCTAACTACATTGGGGTGTGGCAAGCCAATATTGATGCGCTGAAAAATAACTTCAGATGCATTGCTATTGACTTACCCGGCAATGGCCTCTCTGCTGGTGGTGATTTGCCTTATTCTGTTACTTTTTATTCTAAAGTTTTGTTGGAAGTTATTCAGAATTTAAAGTTGCAAAATGTTACGCTTTGCGGGCACAGTATGGGCGGGCATGTGGCTTTAATCACTTCTTTAAAAGCACCAGAAATTATTCAAAAATTAGTATTGATTTCACCTAGTGGATTGGAACATTTCTCTATGCATGAAGCAATGATGCTAAAGGGTAGTTTGGATATGATTAATATGATTACTTCTGAAGAGTTTCAACTATCTCAGGTTATCAATAATAGTTTTTTTAAAAGCAATCCTGCGGCAGAGAAAATCATAGGTGACCTCACAAAAATAATGGGTGGTAATCATCAACCCCATTGGAGTAAGATGGTGCGCAAAAGCATTGAAAGCATGCTTGATGAGCCTGTTTATGGGCAACTGAAAAACATCCATCAACCCACCATTATTATGTTTGGAGATAATGATTTGATAATCCCAAATAAGGTTTTGCATCACAGCCTCACAACAAAATCAATTGCTGAAAATGCCAAAGCAACTATGCCCAATGCCGACTTCACCATCTTGCCAGAAACAGGGCATTTTGTGCAGATAGAAAAAGCAGATATTGTGAATAAATATATAGAAAAATTTACCTTTGCCTAAATGACCGCTGCCTACCTACTCAAATATTTTCTTACCACTTTCACAGGGTTATTTTCTATAGTAAATCCGCTAAGTGCTATGCCGGTTTTTTTGGCGCTTACTATTAATCATACGCCTGCTTACCGCAATTTAATGGCAAAGAAAGCTGCCATTTATATGACTTTGATTCTTGTATTTTTTGTGATAGCAGGAAGTTTTATTCTTAGCTTTTTTGGGATAAGTATTAATAGTATCCGCATTGCAGGTGGGTTGATTGTTTTGCAATCAGGCTACTCACTCCTCACTGCTGATGAAAACGCAAAACTTTCAAAGAAATCTCGTAAAGACGCCATGGATATGAAAGACATTTCTCTCACGCCATTAGCATTACCACTACTCTCCGGCCCCGGGAGTATTGCCGCTACAATTTCCCTTACCTCCACTGCCAGAAGTGTAGAATATGGTTTAATAGTTTTATGCATTCTTGTAATTGGTTTGCTATCATTCCTAAGTCTTCGCCTTTCGCAAAAACTGTTATTGGTTTTTAGCAAATCAGGGTTGGAAGCCATTACAAGATTGATGGGATTTATATCTATGACAGTTGGAGTTCAATTTATTATCAACGGCATATTGCCAATCATTGCTAAATTGCACACGCATTAAGCACTCATCCCTTGCGAAAGTTATTTCTACTTCTCTTCCTATTCCCTGCAATTTTATCTGCCCAAAATAAGTATTGGGTTTTCTTTAAAGATAAAGGCGGAACTGAATTTAATCCTTACTCTTATTTTGTTCCTGAGGCTATAGAAAGAAGGATGCTAAATCATCTCTCTTTGATGGATTCTACTGACTTCCCCCTCAATAAAAATTATGTTTCAGCGGTCACCAATCTTTCAGATTCTTTAGGCAATGAAAGCCGTTGGCTAAATGGAATTGCCATCTATACTTCTATAGAAAAGATGGAGAAAATCAAACACCTTTCTTTTGTGAAAGAGGTAAGATTAATCGCGGTTCATTTCAATATCACAAGGGTTAATAAAGACGAATCGAAACAAGAAAAAACCAAAGATGATTTGGTGACGTATCAATTACACAGGATGCGAGGAGAGAAATTTACGGAAGCAGGATTTACCGGCAAAGGAATTCGGATTGCAATATTAGATGCAGGTTTTTCTGGTGCTGATAAACACATTGCTTTTGAAAAAATCCGTTCTGAAAAACGAATAATTGCTACGCATGATTTTATTGCCAAAGATGATAACCCGTACAAAACAGGGAACCATGGCACCTCAGTTTTCTCTTGCATTGCAGGGGTTTATAAAAATAAAAATATTGGTTTGGCGCAAGATGCCGAATTCCTTTTAGCCCGCACTGAGTTTGAAACTTCAGAAAAATCTTATGAAGAGGATTGCTGGGTTGCGGCTTTAGAGTGGGCTGATAAATTGGGCGCAAGATTGGTAAATTCTTCTTTGGGTTATGGCAACGACAGATATTTTATTGAAGATATGGATGGCAGAAAATCAGTAGTAGCAAAGGGTGCTTCTATAGCTGCAAAAAAAGGAATGTTGATAGTTAACTCCGCTGGCAATGAAGGCGATTCTTATTGGAAATACATCATTACCCCTGCGGATAATGATAGCGTACTTTGTGTAGGCGGCACCGACCCATCTACTGACTATCATATTAGTTTTAGCTCTTACGGTCCAAACGCAAAGAAAAATTTAAAGCCAAATGTTTCTGCAGTGGCGCATGTATTAGCCGCCACCCCTACTGATTTTGAAATTATGGACGGCACTTCTTTTTCCGCGCCATTAACCACAGGTTTTGTGGCTTGTGCATGGCAAAAAAATCCCGGACTTACCAATATGCAAATCTTTAAAATGATAGAACATAGCGGACATCTTTATCCCTATTATGATTACGCGCATGGGTACGGAATTCCACAGGCGACTTGGTTTATTGATAGTAATTATAGGAATGCTACGAAACCTACTTTTACTATTAGTGATGTTTCAATAAAAATGAGAGATACTTTAATTAGTCTTGAATTGGACACCTCATACTTTGTTGCGGATACTAATGGAGATTTAAAACTTAAAAACAAAAACGTATTTGTGTACTACCATTTTGCAGATGATGCAGGACATCTTAAAAATTATCAGTTGCTAAAACCTGAAAGTAATGAAATTAATTTAACCGTTCCTCAAAGCCTTCTTCATAAAAAAGGAATGCTGAGAATTCATTTTATGGGATACACATCTGAGTTTAAACTTGAAGAACTTTATGCAAAAATCAAAACAAAAGAATAGCTTGAAAAATATTATGGCATTCATAATTTTTCTTTTAGGAATCACTCTTACCTCCCATGCCCAAGAGGTTCTTGTAGGTGATGGTGAGTTTGGCAAACCTTCTAAAACTTCTGCTGACTCCTTAAAGATTCCAAAGGTTGGGCCTAACCGTACCCACTATTTTGATTTGATTGTACCTATTGAAAAGAACTTTGGGACATCAGGCAAAGGCATTCAAATCAGTTGGTGGAATAGCTTTAATATTGGGGCTTCTATACGCTATAAATTAAAACTAAACGGGCTGCTTGATGTTGGTGCTGATGCAGGATATAAATATTGCAAATACGGTTATAATACATCAAAGGCTCAGGCTTTCCCTGATGTTGATTTATATGGTTTGGCACTTACACACTCTTGGCAAAAGTTGGGTTTTCATACCGCACCTGTCAGTGCTTTTGTGAGAATCAATTTTAACCCAAAGCGTGGCGATATAGTTGGGAATTATTTAGCTTTAGGAATTACATCCTCCTACATTCTAGGCAGTGATTATGTGGTAACTGATAAAGGTGTTTCGGGCACAAAGCAGAAAATAAAAACCACCTCCCTACCCTATTTTAATTCTACCACAACAAATGTATTTGCACAACTAAGATTTACCAAACTAATAACTTTTGTGGGTAGCTACAGATTTACTGATTATCTAAAACCTCAATACTCGGCGGCTGAATTACCACGATATTCAGCAGGGCTCATCCTAAACTTGAGTGATGGATTTTAAAGTTTTTATTTTATTGATTAAGTTTGAAAAATAATGGGAAAAGATATGGAGAAAATTTTTACAGAATTAGAAAAGATTAGTCGCAAGATGGTGGATAAAGAAGTTGACCACATCACCATTTGCACTGATGGCGAAATGATATTTACCTCCGGCATGGGCTCACCAGAATTATTGGGTGAGGCACTAACAGATTTTATTATCATACACCAAGCAGGTGATTTTAGATTGCTAAAATTCCTTAAAGATTTAGTCTATGAAATTGAATATAACAAACGCCTCCGCGAAGGGGACGAAGAGGAAAACGAAGGTTTTAGTATGAATTAAAAGCCCCCCATCCGATTTCTTAAAAAAAGCAAAGCCCCGAAAATTCGGGGCTTTGCTTTTTTAAGTAATTGGGGATTACTATTTCTTTTTAGCGGTTTTTTTAGCAGCACCTTTTTTAGCTGGTTTGCCATCGCTGTTTTTCATGCCTTGCACATGCATACGTACATCTTGGGCAAGATTTTTAAGTTCTTGCATTCCTTTTCTTACGCGGGTTCCGGCAGCTTTATTTTCCTTGTCATAAAACTTTTGGAAGTCGCCTTCTAATCCCATTACGAGATCTCTGATTTCTGAAAACCTGTTCATAATTTTTTTGTGTTTGTTTGTGTTTTAAATTGATTTTTTGTTTGAATTGAGGCGCTAAGTAAGTTGTAATTTTTGATATGGCAAAAAAAAATGAAAAATATTTTTTTTATAA
>JAPLCZ010000040.1 GCA_026391915.1 Bacteroidota bacterium
ACCGAAAAAGTTATTTCCAAATTTTTTTCTGAGCTATGAAGGGCTCAAAAAAATTTAGAATAACTTTTTCTACTTACACACTTTGAGGGATAGTACCATACGGAATGAGGGTGGGTTTATTTGTTTTGTCACTTTTTATTCATCGTATTATTTTATTTTTAAAGGAATTCATGAGTCACTCCGCTACGCTGCGTTAGTTGTCTTGAACAAAAAGTAACTCCCGAAAGGTCGGGACTATAGCAACATTCAAGACGAAAAAATGCTTCCACCCACAGGGCTTTCCCACGGCCCGCTTTTTCGCCAACCCAACACGCGATGCTTCCCCGAAAGGTCGGGGCAGGCTGTGCCTCAGCATATTCTTAGCGGTATCTGTATTTGGGTATTGCAATACTTTTAGGTGGGGTAAATGTTCCCCGAAGGGTCGGGACGATGCTTACAGAATGACAACAAGCCAAACGCATATACAAACAGAGAATTGCCACTCAATCCTAATTTGCACTAGCCTCAAGGTTAATTCGCGTTGGTCTGGATAGAACATTATAATTCATTTACCCTATTCTACCCTTCTTATCATCATAGAGGTCAGCTTTAATATTTCCTCTTTTCTTATTCTCCTTATGCAATAGCTTAAAAAGCCTGTTGAGGATTAATGCAGAGTAATAAATAAATGCAAAGCCGCCAAAAATTTTTAGAATAAGAGGCACCAAATCCATTGAATGTTTATGAATTGCCGCAGCATCATATTTTACTTTGCCATCATCAGCATAAAACACGGCAAGGGCTAATATATTTGCCAGTATGAAAATTACCGCAAGCCTTTTAAGGTCTCTTAGGTTGTCCTTCTTTTTCATCAAGGCAAAAGTAAGGATTTCCATCCATGTTGGTGTTATCACTTACATGCAATTGCCACAAAATATTGTTGGGGACAATCACCAACAATGGCTGAGAAAGGCTGTTGGATTTTATTTCAAATAAAACTGATTATTTAAAGCGGATATTTTTTCGGTGACTGAGATTTTTAAAGATTCTAAATCCTCACAAAGGTCAATTTCTTCTCTTCTTAATAATCTATTCATGCCAAACTTGGTGGTTAGGAATATGGTGGGGAAATAACTTTTGGGTTTAAAGAGTAGGTGCTCTTTTTCAAACTGCTCAATAGAGTACTCCACAGTTTTGCAGTTGATTTGGTACAGGAAATCTTCCCAATTTTTTTGGGCTACTTTATCGGCTTTGGTAATTTGCCAAAGGCGGCAATGCAGTGCTTCTTTTTGTTTTTGTTTTGAGAATAATCTTATCAATTTGCTTAGGGAATCTGTTCTCTCGCCATACACAATCTCTAATTTAAACACTACTGCCTTCTTCATTTCTCCGTTTACTAAAATATATTTTTATTTAGTTAACTACTTGAAATTGCTTTGTAACACGCATCCCATTTTTTGCAATCAGGCTTATTTTGCCACTGGCATCGGACATTATTATGGTGATGGGCATAGGCTCCGCTACTTCAAAACTCAGCGTGATACTTTGTGAGGTGGGGTTTGGGTAAACCCGTGCTGATTTCAATTCTATTGCTGCCCCATCAATAGCTGTAAATACTTTATATCCTAAAGAATAGCGTGCATTGTAATCCCAGCTTTTACTTATTGAGTCCCATATTGAAATTACAAATTGGGTATCATTATTATTGGCATTGTAGGCATAATTGTATTGGGTAAAAGGCATCCAACTTATATTGTTGTAGCTGCCATTTTGTATTATTTTTATTAGATTTCCTGCACCATCATAGGTGTTTTTTGATTCTTGCAAAAAAACATAATTCCATTTGGCTGTGCTGGTATCATAACTCTGGTGCACATACAAAGTGTCGTTAGTATTTCCATCATAATAGGTATCCTCCTTATCCGTTATTTGCCATGCAGCTGCCATGTATTGAGAGGTTATTTTTGATGTAATTTTACCAGCAGAATTATATTTTGATTGGTACTTGGTTACGTTATCCCAAGTGCCATTATTCCATCCTTGGCTAATGTCCAATGTATCTTTCCCCAAAGCCCCTAAACTATAAATATCTCTAAACTGAACCAGCCATTTTGTGCCGTCCCATGAGGAAATTGTTTGCACTTTTATGTTACCATTAAACGAATCCTTTTCCTCAGAGATATTTATAAAAGTACTGCCATTCCATATCTTAGATATTTGCAGGATTTTCCTGTTTGCACTATCATAAACAATGCTATCAAAAGTATTAGGAACCCATTTATTGGCAAGGGTATCCCATCCAAAATCGGCAATTGAAAGCAGATTTTGTTGAGTAGAATATGTGTAATTTAATTGGTCGGAGTTGCGCCATTTATTTGCCCAAGGCAACCATGTTTCAAACACTTGGTTATCCACTTTGTATACACTGCTACCTGCGCTTAAAGTTTCTAATTTGGTAGGATTCTTTTTGCCTTTTGGAGGTTGGCCTGCCACGGCAGAAGTAAAATGAAAACAAGAATTAAAGATTATGAAAAGCAGCACCAACCTCCTGTTGGCAAAGGAGAATAACTTATTAATTACAAAAAGATTTTTTATTGTTTTATGATTCATATTTTCTCAATTATGCGTCCCTCACTAAACATTTTTTTGTGTTGATATAAGTGCCTTTCTT
>JAPLCZ010000282.1 GCA_026391915.1 Bacteroidota bacterium
TGACCTTAACTATACCCCTGAATTGCATAGCATCAACAAGGGAGGTGTGTATTTTGTGCGCTTTACTTTTGGAGATGAGACCGTGGTAAAAAGAGTGGTGATGATGAAATAATTCACTTCCCCTCAAACAACTCATCCAGCCGCCTGAGGTACACCATATCCTTAAGGGCTTTTCTATTTTCTTGCACTGGGGAGCCAAAATAAACTTTGCCGCCTTCCAGAGATTTCCCTACACCGCTTTGGGCTAAAATCACTGCGCCTTTGCCTATGGTTACGTCTTTAGTAATCCCTACTTGTCCCCAAATAACTACTTCATCTTCTATAATGGCTTTGCCGCCAATGCCGCACTGGGCAGCTATCAAAACACGTTTGCCCAGCACTACGCCGTGCCCAATATGTATGTGGTTATCCAACTTACTGCCTTCACCAATAATGGTATCGCCGGATACCCCTTTATCAATAGTGCAACCCGCGCCAATTTCCACATCATTTTGTATGATTACACTGCCGCAAGAAAGCAGTTTTTCGTAATGCGTTTTTTTATTTTTATAGTAGAAGGCATGGCTGCCAATTACCGTGTTGGCATGTATGATAACATTATCGCCAATAGTGGTGTTATCATAGATAGTTACATTGGGGTAGATGGTGCAATTATCACCAATCTTTATATGATTCCCCAACACAGTTCCGGCATGGATGGTAGTGCCATCACCAACCAAAACATCATCACCCTGCACATAAAAATTCTTTAGGTTTTGAGATGGAGTTTCAGGGGCAGAAAAGTAGGCAACCAATTTATTATAATCATCAAAAGGATTTGCTGATACAATGATGGATTTACCCTGTGGAAATTCTGTTTTTTGATTGATGAGGATAACCGAAGCCGCAGATTCCAACGCCTTTTTGTAGTATTTGGCTACATCCACAAAAGTTAAATCTCCTTGGGTTACTTTATGTATTTCATTGATGCCGGTAATGGGGAAGGCGGCATCACCAAAATATTCTGCGCCTATTAATTCGGCAATTTGTTTTAGGCTTTTGGGTTGATTTAGCTTCATCAGAAATTAGTTGTAATTGTAAAAACCTTTTTTGGTTTTTCTGCCATGAAATCCGGCATCTACCTTTTGCTTTTGTATGCGGCTGGGTCTAAATTTTTCGTCTTGATGAAACTGCTCATACATGCTTGATGTTACGGAAAAATTAACATCAACGCCAATTAAATCCATGAGTTTAAAAGGCCCCATTTTAAAACCAGAGGCTTCTAAGAGGTTATCAATTCCCTCTACAGTAGCCACATTTTCTTCTAATATTTTCAGCCCCTCTACATAATAATGGCGGGCTACACGGTTCACAATAAAACCCGGAGAATCCGCAGCCAGCACTGCTGTTTTGCCCATTTTCTCTGCTAAAGCAAAAATGGTTTTGGCAACTTCATCAGCCGTAGAAGCCCCTGAAATTACTTCCACCAATTTCATAATGTGGGCAGGATTAAAAAAGTGCATCCCCACTACCCTCTCAGGGTTTGGGATGCCAAAAGCAATCTGTGTAATTGGGATGGAAGAAGTATTAGTTGCAAGTATTGTGTCCTCAGAATTGAGCTCAGCAGCTTTACGAAAGAGATTACGTTTTACATCAAGCTTTTCTACAATTGCCTCTATAATTACATCTGCAATTAGGGTTTGCAAATCATTACTAAAACTAATTTTGGCAAGGATGTTTTGCTTTTCTTCAAGGGTTGATTTCCCACGGTCTACAGCGCCTTGCAGATTTTGCGCAATAGCCTCTTTTGCTTTGGTGAGCATTTCTTCATCAAGGTCATAAAGTAAAGTTTGGTAGCCCGCCGTAGCAGCCAATTGGGCAATGCCGCTGCCCATGGTTCCTGCGCCTACCACAGCAATTGTTTTTATATCAGTAATGGACATCATATTGAAAAATCTTTGGCAAAGGTAACTTCAATCAAATAAGATAATGGCGTAATTTTCCGCCAAAATAAAAACCTATATGTCAGCACAAAATCCTGCAAACCCCACCAAGAAAAAGAATGAAAAATACATTGCCTTATTTGTCCTCCTATTCTTTATAGCATTAATAGTATTGGCGGGGGTTTCCATCATCAAAAAAAGGATAAAAAATAAACCTAAAGAGGAGGTGAAGAAGGAAAGCCTCATCCGTCCTGCGGACACCTTCTCCAAAGGAGAAGGGAAAAATAGAAATGGTTAAGAATAAGTACTGAACTTTCAAGTTAGTAGGAGGTAAAGTCCTTCTCCTTTGGAGAAGGATTTAGGATGAGGTTAATAATTAATACCAATAACAGCAACTGAATATGAAAAA
>JAPLCZ010000024.1 GCA_026391915.1 Bacteroidota bacterium
CCATTTGAGTTATTGGGTAGTACACTGTGTGAGAACCCGCATTGTTTATCTCCTGAATTTTTTTAATCGAATTGGGAGAACCTGCAATGTTGCTTTGTGCGAATAACACACTGTTCAATAAAAGTGGTATTAATACCAATAGATTTTTTGCTTTCATTTTTTTATGAATTAATTATTTTTAATATTCCTGCAAAATACTCTGAAAATAATAAAGTACGATTAGTAAAGGGTAATTGTTATTTTGTTAAGAATAGGAGGTTCAAATTATTAAACTGCCTCCAATAAGTTGAGGACGGGTTTTTGGGTTTTGGATTGTTGATAAAACACGGTTATCTTTCCAAATTGATGGAAGGTTTGGCATGACTGTATTTGAATGAATAGCAACTGAATGGTTTTAAAATAATAAGAATACTATAGCTATTTTGTAAGCAATTCCCTATCTATTCTTATTTAATCCTAATGATGGCTCTTTCCCAAATCCATGTAATAAATCAATAAAAAACGTAAATTTTAGGGCATTGTCAAAAGCTTAGGTTTGTACCAAAGTTTTTAAAAGAGGCTTTTAGAGTATTTAATTTATAAAATATTTAAACAAATTTTATTTATGAAAGTTCATTACAACCATCAATTTCAGGTAACTGAAGAAAACCATTCATTCTTTAGCAAGTATAAAGTATGAATCATACTTGGACTCTTCTTGGTATGAGATGCTGCTATCTTATCAGCACAAACTAACCCAACTGCACAAACACTTCCGTATGTGCAAAATTTCAATAGTTTAGGATATTCATCCACTACCTATCCTGCTGGCTGGCAAGGATGGATTGTTTCAAGTAAAAATAGTAGCACTTATGCCACAGATGGCCCTAACAGCAATGTTACCATGGTTGCCAGTGCTCATGCCGCTACAAAAAGCGGTAACGCATTAAATTACAAAAGTAAAATTGGTTTTAAAGACAATGGCAACAGAAATGTTGGACTTTGTTTGGCCATTAGCACTACTGGTAAAATGGGTGTGCCCGTTGCCTTTGCCATTTCTACTATTAGAAATCCAAAACAAAATAGTAGTACCACCACCACTGATGATGATGCTGATGAGGGAGACTTCACAAGTGAGGTGTCTATGCAATACCGTGTAGGAACATCTGGAAGTTGGAACATGATAAGTGGGCTTACTACTTATAGAAATAATACTACTACAAAAGTTACTTCTGGTGATACCTCTTGCCAAAACAGGCAGATAATCACTTGCACACTTCCCTCAACTTGTAATAATGCGTCTGTAGTACAGTTGCGATGGTTTGCAAGAGAGGTTACAGGTGGCAAGGGTGGCAGACCATCTTTTGCTATAGATAGCATTAATGTGGGTGGTGGAACAACTACCCCAACTACTGCTTCTACAAGTTTAACATTTTCTGATGTTACCGCAACACAAATGCGCCTAACATGGACAAATGGCAATGGTGCAAACCGTATTGTGGTAGCTAAAACCTCAGCAATTACTGGCACTCCAGCTGATACAAACACCTATGCAGCAAATTCTACATTTGGTAGCGGTAGCACTATAGCCACATCTGAATATGTAGTATATAATGGCTCTGGCAATTCAGTTTTAGTAACTGGATTGACTGCCAGCACTACTTATTACTTTTCTGTGATAGAATATAATGGTAGCCGTGGTACTTCTGATTATTATACAGCTTCAACTTTAACAGGTAATGCAACTACAAGCAGTAGGGTAGTAACAAATACAATTGCAACCACAACTTATTGTGTCAATGCATCTACATCTTCCGCCGTAAGTGTACCTTTTACAACATCAGGTACTTTTGTAAGCGGTAATGTTTATACTGTTCAGTTATCAAATTCTTCTGGCGCATTTACTTCACCAACATCTATTGGCACTTATACAAGTACTGCTAATAGTGGGACTATATCTGCAACCATACCAAGAGGTACAACTTCTGGTACTGGTTATAGAATTAGAATAACTTCAAGCAATCCTGCCATTACAGGTTCTGATAACGGTGCTAATATCACTTTAACATCAACCCTTAATGGTGTTTCTGGTTTTGCAGGAACTTCTGGTGAATACCAACAATCTGTACTCTCTTGGACTAACCCAACGGGTTGCTTTGATGAGGTAGTAATAATAGCACGTAGGGGTTCTACATTCCCAACTACTGGCAAGCCAACAGGTAATGGCTCTTCATATTCTGCCAATCTTAACTTTGGTAGTGGAACATCATTACTGGTGGCTATGTTGTTTATAAAGGCACTGCCTCTGGACAAACCCTAACCAACCTTATTAATTGAGAAGATTATTATGTTAGAGCTTATACTAGGCAAGATACTAACTGGAATAATGGTGGTGATGTTAGACTTATCACACCTAATAATGGCACAGTGTATTATAGCCGTGGTGATGGCAATGGAACTACTGTTTCATGGTCTAGGTCAAAGACTGGAGGTACAACTGTAACCAATCCTTTTGATGCCAATACAAGTTTAATTATACAGGCAGGTGATACCATTACCCTTGACGCCAACTTACTTAATGTAAAAAATTTAACAATAGATAGAGGTGGCAAACTAAGACGTAATAGCAGCAATACTGCAGATATGCTTTACCTAAATGTATATGGTGATATTGTTTGTAACGGAACAGTTGGTAATGATTATTCAGTAGGTGGTAGGTTTGATGCTATTGGCATTAACTGCGAAGGCACAACCTGTAACATTACTGGTTCTGGCAAATTCTATCCTGCAAGGCTAAGGAAAACAACTTCTACCAATACAGTAACTACAGTTACCTTTGGTATGAATGCCTCCCTTTGGTACCCCGGTACTGCCATGTATAATGCAGGCGTAAATACTAAATTACATATCATCATCCCTGCAGGAGATACTGTTAGAGTACCTAATACTACTTCTGGTGCTGGCGGTTGTGTATCTATTGATGGCACATCAGGAACTGATGTTTCTGATAATGGAGGTAGCATTACCGTTAATGGTAAATTAATTATCTATGATAAACTTTATCTTACCAATAATAATACTACCCGTTCTACAAAAGTAACTGTTGGAACTAATGGATATTTGGAATGTGGTGAAGCAGTTTGTAGTGCAAGTGGCGCTGCCAAAGATTCATTTATTGTAAATGCAAGTGGAACCTTTGAAGTGAAAAGAAATGGTATGTCCTATTTCAGCACTACCAATAACTATTATTCAATGGGACTTAACTCTAATTTTGAATATGAGGCAACTGGTGACCAAACTATAGAAACAGGGATTACATACTCTAAACTTACATTATTAGGTAGTGGTAATAAATCCTTTACAGGTACTTTGAATGTAGGTAAAGATTTAATTATTGATGGCGCTGCCACATTGCAAAGTGCTGCAACAGGTGCCAATATCATTAGGCTTGGTGGAGATTTTAAAATACTAACCAACACCGCTGCTTTTAGCCGTGGTAATTCTAAACTAATTACCAATGGCGGAAGAAAACACTATATCAATTGTGTGGGTAGCCCTCAGTTCTATAGTTTAATGAATAGTGCTTCTGATACTCTTGCTTTATTATCCAATATCTATGTAGGTGATTCATTAAAAATGAATGGCTGCATGGATGCTGGTACTTATACTGTTGGTGCTGTAACTTCAACCACCCCAACTTATATTTTTAAAGATGGAGGTGCATTTTTTACCAAGCATGCCAATGGCTTAAACGGTACTTTCTACAATGCCAGACGAGTAATTTTTGAAAGAAATAATACCATTAAATTTAATAGCACAACCACCAAGCAAGTGATGGGGACTTTAATGCCTGACTCCATTAAATACCTTGTAGTAAATAATACCGGTGGAGATGTAGTAATGAATCGCACATTGGGTATCCAAACCAATTGCACCATCACCGCAGGTAAGGTAGTAACTATTAATGATACACTATACCTTGGTGGCAATGCTACACTTACAGAAGCTGGTTGTGATGCCTTTGTTTTGGGAAAATTATCATCAACCAGATTTGTCAATGCAAGGGATAAACAATCTTTTGGTACTGTAGGGGTAGAGATTACCTCTAACGGTAAAGTAGCTATGGGATTAACAACCGTAGTGCGCAGCACCGGTTACCCATTAATGGGGCAAAGGCTTTATAGTGGCGTTAGATACTCAGGCATCAAAAGGTTTTATGATATCAACCCAACTACTGAGCCCCGCAGTGGCGCTACAGTAAGGTTTTATTATTTGCCATGTGAGCTTAACGGAATCTCAAAATCAAGTCTTAAATTCTTTAGGGCAGAGCACTGGGATAGCACCCGCTATGGCTACAAAGGATATGCATCTAATGATATCAATAACAACTTCCTTGAGTTAACTAATATTGATAGCTTTAGCCGCTGGACTTTGGGTGATGGAAGCGCACCACTACCAGTGGTATTAACACAATTTGGGGCGCAATTGGTGAGCCCAACAACCACCTTACTTAGCTGGACTACAGCCTCAGAAATTGATAACGATTATTTTGAAGTACAGCGTTCTTTAGAGGGTACTTCATTCATCAAAGTTGGGGAAGTAAATGGTATGGGAACTAAGAATAATCAAACCGATTATACCTATACTGATGATTTTGGTTCTCAAATGTCCCCCGTAATTTATTATCGCTTAAAGCAAATAGATTATAATGGAAAATATGAGTTCTCACCTATCACCAAAGTAATGTTAAATAAGGTTAGTAATGAGTATGATGTTACTGCGTGGTACTCTCAAAATGATAATAACTTGCATTTAAGTTTATTGAATTTTGATAAAGAAAATATCACAGTATCATTATTTGATGTGCAAGGCAAATTAGTAAATACTGCCTCTATACATAATAGGTCTTCATTCAATACTTTTGAGATGGACATGAGTGCCCTCCCAAGAGGCATGTATGAGGCTTTGATTACCACCTACTCTGAGAAATTTATGCGCAAAGTAGTTAAGTACTAAGAATTCTTTTCATTTTGGAAATTTTGGTTCAAACCCCCGCTTGCATTAGGCAAAGCGGGGGTTTGTGTTTTATGAAAAGTGAATAATGAAAAATTAAAAATGAAGAGTGAAAAGTGAATGCAGTTAGCTCTCCCGAATGTTAGCGAAGCACCCGCCTGAATGATGAAGTCGGGCAGGCATTCGGGAGGATAGATAAAAGAGGACTTTTAATCCGACAATAAACAGCAAGCCCCGCAAAAAACGGGGCTTTGTTATTTATCCATCGCACCAAAAACCTTAAACTTTAAACCTTAAACTTTAAACTTTTAAAACAACTTCAACTGGTCTCCCTTTTTCTTCTCTTTAGGGAGTTCTTCAAACTCTTTTGCGGGGGTTTCTTCGGGCTGGGTTTCAGCTTCGGTTTCTTCTATTTCTGCTACAACGGGTTCAAAGATTTGTTCTTCACCAGAGGTAAATTCTACATCCATAATGCTCTCAACATTTAGTTTGCTGCCTAAGGCTTTCCAGCCCCGCACATCAGCAAATTCATCCACATTAATGGTGAGGGTTTCTTTATCCTTTCCGCTTTTGGCGGTGAGGTTTAGCACAGTATTTTTAAAGGTAGTTACAAACACAAGTGATGAGTTTTTGGCTTCATCAATAAACACAAACTTTTTGCCCACTGTGGTGGTTTCTATGCAGAAACGCTTGGCGTAATAGCATTGGTGGGTGGCATCATAATGCAAGGCAGAGATGATTTTTTCAGGATAATATTTCTCAATAATCAGAATCTTTTCGGCCTCATAGCGGTTGGTGAGGTCAAAGCTGGTGAGCTCATAACTGCCATCACTAAACACTACCAAAATCAAATCATCAAGGTTAAATGAGCCAAGGTATTTGCCGCGTTCATCTACATTTAATCTCCCTAAAATCTCATCATAATAAATATCTCTGCCGCCCAAAGTAGAGGCACCTTTTTGCTTAAACACAATCTTCTTTACGGTGTGCTTGCTGAGGATATTCCCCTGCGATGCCCTGCCTTTAATATCAAGGTCGGCAAAATCATAATCATAAATCTTTTTATGCGCTTTGCTGTTGGGGGATAGGTAAACAGTTACCACTTCCGATTCGCTATTGGGGTTGGCGGAAAAATGCAACATCCTGCTGTTTTTATTGCCAAGGGTGAGGTCATATTCCTTATCCCGCGTAATGCCAGTTACCGCAAATCTCTTTGCCCTTGTAATCCCAGATTTACCATCCACATAAATGAGGTTGTAAATCATCCGTTCATCGTTTTTCTTCCACACGGCGGCATATTCTATATCCTTGCCCACAAAGGTTTTTTCGGCAATGCGTATCACCTGCATCTTAGCATCTTTGCGGAAGATAATGATGTCATCAAGGTCAGAGCATTCACTGATAAATTCATCTTTCTTTAAGCCATAGCCCACAAAACCTTCTTTGTAATTCACATATAATTTCTGATTGGCAATGGCAACTACATTGGCTTTTATGGTATCAAAAGTCTTGATTTCCGTTTTGCGTTCTCTGCCTTTTCCGTATTTTTTAAGTAGGTTTTTGTAGTAGTCAATAGCAAAATCTGTGAGGTGCGCCAAATGGTTATCCACCTCTTCCATTTCCGCTTCTAAATCCTTTACATATTCATCTGCTTTAAAGGCATCAAACTTTGAGATACGTTTAATTTTTATTTCCGTAAGGCGGATAATATCTTCTGTGGTAACCTCTCTCCTCAATTTCTTTTTATGAGGTTTTAATCCTTTATCAATAGCTAAAAGAACGGCTTCCCAAGTTTCGCATTCCTCAATATTGCGGTAGATGCGGTTCTCAATAAATATCTTTTCTAGGCTACTGAAATGCCACTTTTCTTCCAGTGAATTCTTCTTGATTTCCAACTCCTGCCTCAATAAGTCTTTGGTATTTTGGGCAGAGATTTTCAGAATCTCGGATACCGACAAAAAGTTCGGGCTATCCTTTACAATCACGCAGGCATTGGGTGAAATAGACACCTCACATTCCGTGAAAGCATATAGCGCATCAATAGTAATATCCGGTGAAGTGCCGGGGTGCAACTGAATCTCAATCTCCACATCCGCGGCGGTATTATCAATTACCTTTTTGATTTTTATTTTGCCATTATCATTTGCCTTAACAATAGATTCAATCAGCGAAGTGGTGGTAGTGCCATACGGGATATCCTTAATCAATAAAGTCTTTTTATCTACCTCCTCTATCCTTGCACGGCAGCGGATTTTACCTCCTCTAAAGCCATCGTTATAATTACTTATGTCAATAGAACCACCCGTTAAAAAGTCGGGGTAGAGGGTAAAAGGTTTATTCCTCAGCACCTCAATAGAGGCGTTAATCAACTCAACAAAATTGTGCGGTAATATTTTAGTAGATAGCCCCACTGCAATCCCCTCTACACCTTGCGCCAAAAGTAGCGGGAACTTCATGGGTAAGGTAACTGGCTCTTTTCTTCTGCCATCATAAGATGCCTGCCATTGTGTGGTATCCGCATTAAAGGCAACCTCAAGCGCAAATTTGCTGAGGCGGGCTTCTATATACCTTGGTGCGGCGGCAGAATCTCCGGTGCGCATATCTCCCCAGTTACCCTGGGTTTCTATCATCAAATCTTTTTGGCCAAGGTTCACCATGGCATCACCAATGGCAGCATCCCCGTGTGGGTGATATTGCATGGTGTGCCCAATTACATTCGCCACCTTATTAAATCTGCCATCATCCATATCTTTCATGGAGTGCAGGATGCGGCGTTGTACTGGTTTTAAACCGTCCTCAATGGCGGGTACCGCCCTCTCTAAAATTACATAAGAGGCATAATCCAGAAACCAGTTTTCATACAACCCATTAATGGCGGTAATCTCATGGATGGTTTCTTCACCCTGCAATTCATTGCCGCTGGAGGGGTTTTCGGTATCTGGGGGTATGTTGGTTTCGTCTGCCATTGGGTAGGGGCAAATTTAGCTTAGGAAGTTGAAGTTTGAAATTGGAAATTCAGAATTTGAAATTGAGGGGGTTTGAAGTTGTGAGAAAGGAATTTGGAAATGTACTTTCAAAACTCATTCTTTAAGAATGACGTCATTAATTTCTATGATTATAGATTAACCAAAAAGGTTTCCATAACATTAAACTTTAAACCTGAAACATTAAACTTTTTCCCCTAAAAAATAAACTCGCCATAGGCAGAGTTCAGCATTACTTCTTTGCCTTCATGTGCCTCTACATGGCCTGTTATCTGGGCTTCAATATTAAAGGAGTTGGCGATGGCAATAATGCAGTCTGCAGTTTTAGCATCAGTATAAAACTCCATGCGTTGCCCCATATTAAATACTTGATACATCTCCTGCCAATCCGCGTTTCTTTGTGATTGTATTAAACGAAAAATCAATGGCGCAGGGAGGAGGTTATCCTTCACCACTCTTAAATTATTAATAAAATGCAACACCTTTGTTTGCCCACCCCCTGTGTTATGGATAATGCCATTAAGTTGTCCTTTGCACTCAGCAATTATCTGTTTTAACACTGGCAAAAAAGTGCGGGTGGGGGATAGCAACATTCTGCCAATATCTGTGTTCTCAATAGCAGTAGTTAGGAATTCATTGCCTGTATAAACAACACTTTTATCAATCTCTGGTGAGTAAGATTCAGGGTATTTTACAGCGTATAATTTATCCAATAATTCATGGCGGGCATAGGTGAGTCCGTTGCTGCCAATGCCGCTATTTTCTTCTGTTTCGTAGGTTGCTTTTCCATAAGAAGCCAACCCAACCACCACATCACCCGGTTGTATGTTTATGTTGATGATGTCGCTGCGTTTAGCGCGTGCAAAGGCAGTAAAACCAACATCAATAGTACGTACTATATCTCCTACATCAGCCGTTTCCCCACCTGATAAATGTATGTTGATGCCATGGGCAGCCATGCTTTCTGCGAAGGCAGAAGTGCCTTCAATCAGTGCTTTTACCACATCACCATTCACCAAACTTTTATTCCTACCAATAGTACTGCTAAGGATGCTGTCATCCACAATTCCGGTGCAAGCCATGTCATCCAAATTCATCACAATGGCATCTTGCACTATCCCTTTCCAGACATCCAGATTCCCGGTTTCCCGCCAATACATATATGCCAATGAGGTTTTGGTACCCGCGGTATCAGCATGCATTAGGTTGCAGTAATCGTCATCACCACCACTTATATCAGGCAATATCTTGCAAAACGCATTAGGGAAAATTCCTTTATCTAAATTCTTGATGGCATTATGCACATCCGTTTTTTGGGCGGATACCCCGCGCTTTTCATAACTCATAAATCCACTTTTTCTTGGGTTCTATTCGCCATATTTTTCTTGGCCACAAAGTAAGTTCGTATAACAGGGATGATGGTAAGCACAATCAAAAGAATAACGATAACTTCAATATGTTCTCTTATCCATTTTATCTCACCAAGCGCATAACCTGCAGAAGTTATAGAAGCCACCCATGCCACAGAACCAATAATATTATAAACTAAAAACTTCTTAAAATCCATTTTGATAATGCCTGCCAGAATGGGTGCAAAAGTGCGGACAATGGGTAAAAATCTACCAAGTATTAAAGCCAAAGTTCCGTACCTCGCATAGAAATCTTCTGTAGTATGTAGGTATTTTTTCTTGAAGAAAAGTGTGTCTTTTTCAAAGAGTCCCCTGCCCATTTTAGCGCCTGTAAAATAGCCCGTCATATTACCAAGGATTCCTGCAATCATTAATGATATAAGGAGTACAGGTAAGCCCACGGTAAGTTGCCCACTTCGGCAAAAAAGACCTGCTACAAAAAGCAAAGAATCACCGGGTAAAAAGAAGCCAAAGAATAAACCAGTCTCTGCAAATATCACAAACAGCACTATGTAGAATGCGTATTCTCCAGCATTGGTTAATAATTTTTCTGGGTTGAGGTTTTCAAGCAACCCAATAATTGTAGTAAGTAATTCCATTTGAAAATTTGAGGTAGTTTTAATGCACTTCCAAATAGTCCAAATCCTTTCCAAAGGTTTCTTTTAATGAAGAAGTTGCCAGCAAAGATACAGCGACACAAACACTCCCAATAATCAACGCACTGATTGTATACGTATAGCCCATATCTTTTAAGAAAAACTGAAATGCAAATGTGATGGGCACTACTGCACCTCTCACAAAATTAGGGACTGTGGTAGTAACCGTAGCGCGGATATTTGTGCCAAATTGCTCTGAAGCAATAGTGACAAATAAAGCCCAATAGCCAGTGGCGGCACCCAAACAAAAACATAGAAAATAAAAATAAGGTACTGAAATATCTCTAGCAAAAATGTAGAATAAGACCGCAGTTAAATTCAGCAATACAAAGATGATAACCACCTTCTTTCTGCTCTTCAAAATCTGACTTAAAATGCCGCTGATTAAATCACCAAAAGACAAACCAAGGTAAGAGAACATAACAGCTTTACCTGTTACAATTTTGCCTGATACGCCAATACATTTCTCCGCAAACTCAGGGGCAAGGGTTATTAAAATCCCTACCGTAAACCAAACAGGGAAGCCCACCGAAATACACGCTAAATACTTTCTGAATCTATGCCAGTCAGAAAATAAATGCAGGAAAGAACCACGCTTTACGGCAGCGTTTTTCAACCCATGAAACATTCCCGATTCAAAGGCTTTAGCGCGGGTAATAAGTAAGGCAATGCCTAAACCTCCACCCACAAAATAGGCGTTTCTCCAACCCATCATATCTCCAACAAAAGCAGCAAGCACAGCACCTAAAGCACCAAACACCACCACTATCATGGTACCATACCCACGGTTCTTTTTATGTACAGTTTCGGAGACTAAAGTAATGCCCGCACCCAACTCACCGGCCAGCCCAACTCCTGCAATAAACCTAACTATGGCGTACCACTGTACATCATGCACAAGGCCATTGGCAATGTTTGCTAATGAGTACAAAATGATGGAGCCAAATAGCACAGAAATCCTCCCACGCTTATCCCCAAGAATCCCCCAGATAATGCCGCCAATCAGCATACCAATCATTTGTACATTTAAAAGGTAAAGCCCTGTATCTTTTAAAGAAGCCCCAACAACACCCAACTCTTCCAAGCTTGGGCGGCGGACAATGCTAAACAAAATGAGGTCGTAAATATCTACAAAATATCCTAATGCCGCTACAATTACAGAGGCATTGAAAATACTTTTTACCGGGTGCAATTCCTTAGTCTGATTCAAAATGGGTTTGGTTTTTAAGAGGGTTGCAAACCTACATAAATTTTAAGAATGAGGCGAGACTTTACCCACCAGAATTATTTTAAAAACAGAATTGCATGAATCACTGTGAGGTTATACCTTTGCCGTCCCATTGAGGGAGCATAGCTCAGCTGGTTCAGAGCGTCTGCCTTACAAGCAGAGGGTCCGCGGTTCGAATCCGTGTGTTCCCACAACCTCAACAAAAAATCCCCGAAGAAATTTGGGGATTTTTTTGTTTTATGGATTCAGCGAAATAAAAATGGTTTTAAAAAATTAACTTTGCTATAATAAAATAGGTACTACGATTTGGGACTTTTTCAGACAATAAAAAATTTATTAGGAGGCTTTGGTGGTTAAACAGTTAGCAGTACAAATGACTGGATGTACAAACTAAATAATCTTGGCTTTGACAAAATTGCCTTTCCAATACTGATTAGAGACGGTGCTGACTTAAACTTGGTTTACCTTGAAGAATTTGCTACAGATGCTGACCTCTATTATCATGAATTTGATAACAACTTTGACCTTATTGACAGCAATGGAAAAGTATGGAATTGGAAATATGACACAGTAAATAAGACCAACCTTCCAGATAGTTGTATAAAAACAATAACCTTAGATGAAGTTAGAAAAATTGTAAATACTTATTTCGCAAATACTAAAATGAAAAATGAAATTCAAGCGATGACAGAAGAAACAAACTCTATCTATGACCTACTTGAGAATCTTGAAAACAAATTTTAAGTATTATTAAAGACTTCTTTCTCCCCTAAAAAATATACCCTATCCTAATTACAAAAGGGGAGGTAAAACTATGGCTGTATTTGTTAGCGCCTAAATCATAAAAAAGGGCTGCATAAGAGTAAGACCTTTCGCCACGTTTATAGCCAATGCCCACTAAAGTAGCTGGAACAAAGTGGCGGTGGGGGGTTAGCTCATTAGTGTTTGAAACAGAGTAATCTTTAATACTTAAATACTCCAACTCTGCACGGAGGAATATGGGTTCATACACCACAAATTGCCCATACATTCTTCCACCATAAATGTGATTTACTTCCCTCCCATAGCCTGCTAATTCGCCTGTGGTCTCATCAAAAACTCTTGTGATATTGCGGTAGGCGTAACTGGGACCAAAACCTACCTCAGCACGTTTGTTAATGCGGTAACCTACGGTTGGCATTACCTCAATTATGGCGGCGTTAGAGTTTATATCCAACCAAAAACTACCACCTATAGCGGCATGCTCTTTTAGCTTTATCCATGTAGAATCTTTGGTAATTTTTATACCTTCCTTTTTATCTTTGGTAGAAGATTTTTTCTTTTTGCTTTTCTGAGAAAAAGCTGGGCTTGCCGCTAAAGCAATCAATAAGGGGAGCAGTAGAAGTATGGTTTTAAAGGATCTCATATTCTAGATTTTTTTTATACGCTTAGCTAATACAGTTCCAAAGAAACGGAAATTATTTCCGTAAATGTGTCACGCTGTCTTTTATTTTCAAATCATAATTTGGAATCAAGAAATTTTGTCTTAATAATTTTTTAGGACACCCTTTTGAGAGCATCGGAATAAAAAAAATCATAAAATGAACTTTAACAATTTTACCCTCAAAGCGCAGGAGTCTGTAAGCAAGGCTCAGGAAATTGCGGTTGGCAATGGGCAGCAAGCCATTGAAACTGCGCACCTACTCAAAGGACTTTTATTGGAAGATGAAAACGTAGTTGGTTATCTTCTCAAAAAACTAAATGTAAATACTAACCGCCTCAATCAGCAATTGGATGAGGCAATAGAAAAACTGCCAAAAGTAAGTGGAGATGGCAATGCCTATCTCTCTTCACATGCCAATAATGCTTTGCAAAAAGCATTGAAATATGTAAAAGATTTCGGGGATGAATTTGTTTCGGTAGAGCACCTATTAATGGGCATTTTTGCTGTGAATGATAAGACCTCGCAACTACTAAAGGATGCCGGACTCAATGAAAAGGATTTAAAGGCAGCTATCCTTGATTTACGTGGGGGTTCAACGGTTACTGACCAATCTGCAGAAGCAAAGTATAATGCACTTGGCAAGTACGCCAAGAACCTGAATGAACTTGCCCGCACCGGAAAACTTGACCCCGTGATTGGGCGTGATGAAGAGATACGAAGAGTGATTCATATCCTAAGCCGCCGTACTAAAAATAACCCTATACTTATTGGTGAACCGGGTGTTGGTAAAACTGCCATTGCCGAAGGAATTGCCTTCCGAATTATCAATGGTGATGTGCCAGAAAATCTGAAATCAAAAACAATTTTTAGTTTGGATATGGGCTCTTTGGTGGCTGGTGCAAAATATAAAGGAGAGTTTGAGGAACGCCTGAAAGCTGTGGTGAAAGAGGTGACTTCTGCTGATGGGCAAATCATTTTATTTATTGATGAAATACATACTTTGATTGGTGCTGGCGGTGGCGAAGGCGCTATGGATGCCGCCAATATCCTCAAACCTGCTTTGGCGCGTGGTGAACTCAGGGCTGTGGGTGCAACTACCCTCAATGAGTATCAAAAATACTTTGAAAAAGATAAAGCACTGGAACGCCGTTTCCAGAAGGTAATTATTGATGAGCCCACACAGGAGGATGCTATTTCTATTTTGCGTGGGTTGAAGGAACGCTACGAAACCTATCATAAA
>JAPLCZ010000182.1 GCA_026391915.1 Bacteroidota bacterium
TGATTTTTCATTAGGGCTGTATTGGAAAGAAATAAAAAAACATCCTGAGGATATTCTGAATCTGGCAGAGAAAATTGCAGAATCCAATGGTAAGAAGTGGGTAATATGCATGGATGAATTCCAAAATATTGCTGACTTTCACCAACCATTGGCTTTCCAAAAAAGACTGAGGGCAGCATGGCAAAAGCAGAAGCATATTAGCTATTGTTTGTACGGCAGTAAACGTCATATGATGATGGAGGTTTTTGCATCTCCATCAATGCCCTTTTATAAATTTGGAGAGATTCTGTTTTTGGAAAAGATAAAGGAAGAGGACTGGGTGAAATTTATTACTAAACGGTTTGCAGATACCCGAAAAAAAATATCAGTAGAGAATGCTGCACTCATTGCCCAACTGATGGAGAACCATCCTTATTATGTGCAGCAACTGGCGCAACAATGTTGGCTAAGGAGTAACCGCACTTGCAACACCAATATTGTTTATCAGGCACATGACAGTATAGCTATGCAGCTTAGTTTATTGTTTCAATCTTTAACTGATAATCTTAGCAATACGCAGCTTAATTTTTTAAAGGCTATGCTAGAAGGTGTAGAAAAATTCAGTTCAAAAGACGCCATACATACCTACCGATTTGGCACCTCTGCCAATGTCCTTCGTATTCGTGATGCTCTGCTAAATAAAGAGGTGATAGATAGGGTGGCTGATAAGTATTATTTCATTGATCCTGTTTACAAATACTGGCTAAAAAATTATTATTTTATTGGGTAAGGAATCATGATAAAGTTGGAAGTATTTAAGCGTTTTCAATCCGCTTTTGACAGCAACTTCTCCCATCACAAAAATATATATCCTCATTCCCTTCCAACTCTCCTAAAATTGTAATTGCTTTGCATAAATTATAAATGCAGACAGCCCGCAAAACCGTACTCAAATTAATCCTTAAAAAGGGAGGGCTTTCTATTTTGGTTTTGGTGGTGCTTGGGCTATTGGTTTTGTTCTTTTGCCGTAGCCTTATTCTGGATTATGCCATCCATAAAACACAGAACAAACTCAAAACTGATTACGGAGTAAATCTCAATTTTACTTCTTATGAACTCAACGGAATTGCTGGGGTAGAGATAAAAGGGATGTTCTGTTCTGTTCATAAAAATGACACCCTTCTTTATCTTAAAAATGCTAAGACAAGTCTGCGTGTGCTGCCCTTATTTATTGGGAGATTTGGTTTAGGAAATATGGATGCGGAAGATGGAACGTTGAATCTGCACCTCCTAAAATATGTAAAACGGAAAAACAAAACGCCCAAACATATAAGCACCGGTAAGTTTGAAAAAATAAAAAGGCTTGCCTCTTTATTTGAAGATTTTGTTCAGTTTCTCCCTACGGATATGAAACTCAAAAATCTTAAACTCAGGTTTAAAGATAGCATGGATAATCTTGCTTTTACGCTGAATGAGTTCACCTATAATGGTAAAAATATTTCCGGAAAGCTCATAGCGCAAATGAATGAAACCCACCAAACTTGGGTGGCAAAAGGGGACATGGATAAGGATGATGTAACCATGCATATTACCATAGAAACAAGTGGTGATGGGCTGGTAGATATTCATCATCTAAAAAAAATAACGCATAGTGATGTGGCTTGGAAAGCGTTTAATTTTTCTATCAATAAATTTGAGAACACTGAGGATATTGTTAATGTGGATGGGGCAATAGGAGGCAATGGTTTTTATTTATATAACCCTAAAATTTCTAAGGATACCATCTTTGTAGACAAAGGAAATTTCGCCTATAATTTTAAAGCAGATGAAAATGAAATTGCATTTGCGCAGCCCAGCAAAATCACACTCAATACCCTCACAGCTAACTTTTCTGCGGCATATACTTTAGTGGGTAAGCAGTTTATAAAAGTAAAACTTAATCTCCCTCCTGTAGATGCGCAGTCCTTTTTAAATGCCCTGCCTGCCGCCACTTTTGATAAGGTAAAAACCATGCAGTGGGATGGGCAGATAGGCTATAATCTGGACTTCTACATCCGCCGCCCAAAGTATGATTCTGTGTACATTAACTCAGACCCACAGGGTATCAATTTTAAAGTGATTGATTACGGCAAAGCAGATTTGCCTAAGCTCAACACAGCTTTTGTTTATCAACCTTTTAACAGCAATAGAAGAATAATTGTTGGTGGAAAAAACAAAAATTTTATTCCTTGGGAGGATATTTCACCAAACCTCAGAAGTGTGGTGCCTGCCTATGAGGACGGGGATTTTTATACCAATAATGGATTTAATGAAGAGGCTTTCGGCAACTCCATTGTAGAAAACATAAAGACCAAAAGTTTTAAGAAAGGGGGCAGCACCATCACTATGCAATTGGTGAAAAATATATTTCTATCTCACAAAAAAACTATTGACCGCAAGTTGGAAGAAGCCCTAATGGTGTGGCTGCTGAATGACCAAAAAATTTGTGGCAAAAGGCGTATGCTGGAGGTTTACCTAAACATTATTGAGTGGGGGCCTAATGTGTATGGCATTGGTGAGGCGTCACGCTATTATTTCAAAAAGCACCCATCAAATTTAACCATGGAGGAGTGTTTATTTTTAGGGTACATTATCTCTCAGCCACGTGGGTTTATGTATAAATTTAATAGTGATGGTGAGATTAGAAAATACTCTAAAGACTATATGTTTTACATCAAAGAAAAGATGCGCCTGATGGGGCAATTGCCAGAGGGCACACCTGATAGTTTGGATTTAAATATCCGCCTCACCGGGTCGGCAAAAGAACTCCTTAAATCAGCGGATAGCACCAAGGCAATTGACTCCACAAAAAAGATTGATAATTTTTGGAAAGGGATTTTTGAATAAAAATAATTTCCCCATCGCAGAATAACAACACTCTCTATCAACATAACTTTGCGCCTACTTAAAAAGTATCGTTGAAATCCAATCACCTAACAAGGCTTTCTGCCGCTGGGGTATTAGTAACTCTGGGAATAGTTTTCGGTGATATCGGAACGTCCCCCATTTATGTATTCAGTGAAATTTGTGGGCACGAAAAGGTAAGTGAAACCTTGGTGCTTGGCGCGTTATCTTGCATACTTTGGACACTTACTTTCCAGACTACTTTAAAATATGTACTCCTAACCCTACGCGCTGATAACAAAGGTGAAGGAGGGATTCTTTCCCTATATGCCCTCACCCGCCGCCATGCAAAATGGTTGGTAGTTCCTGCTATTATTGGGGGTAGCGCTTTGCTGGCAGATGGCATCATCACCCCACCTATTTCTGTTATTTCTGCGGTAGAGGGTTTAACCATTCTCAACCCTGATGTGGCTGTGGTTCCCATTGGAATCATCATCATCATTGCCCTATTTATTTTCCAAAGATTTGGGACTAAAATAGTAGGCAACTTCTTTGGCCCTATGATGTTGCTTTGGTTTGTTACATTAGCAGTTTTAGGGGTAAATCAAATAGTAGAAAACCCATCTGTTTTTAAAGCCATCAACCCTTATTATGCTTATGATTTTTTGGTGAATTATCCTGGTGGATTCTGGCTGTTAGGTGCTGTATTTTTATGCACCACAGGGGCAGAAGCTTTATACTCTGACCTTGGGCATTGCGGCAGGCGCAACATACAAGTAAGTTGGATTTTTGTAAAAATATCTTTGCTCTTAAATTACTTTGGGCAGGCGGCTTGGCTCACCAAACATATTGGCATTAACCTAACGCTGCTCTACCCTAATAATCCCAATCCGTTTTACCTCATCATGCCGGATTGGTTTATCCTCCCGGGGATTATAATTGCTACCTCGGCTGCAGTCATTGCAAGTCAGGCTTTAATATCTGGGTCTTATACCCTCATCAGCGAGGCAATACGATTGAATTTATGGCCTAAAATATCTGTGCTTTTCCCTACCAATGAGAGGGGACAAGTTTATATCCCCAGCATCAATTGGATACTTTGTGCCGGATGTATTTTCATCGTTTTATTATTCCAAAAATCCAGTAATATGGGTGCGGCGTATGGCCTTGCTATCACCGTTACTATGTTGATGACGACCATCCTACTTACCGTGTATTTGCTCTCCGTAAAAAAGAATGCAAAATGGCTTGTGCTATCAGGATTGGTTTTATTTGCTACCATTGAGCTATCTTTTCTTGTAGCTAATTTGGTGAAGCTGCCACATGGGGGATATGTTACCCTAATTGTAGGTGGCGTGCTGGTGTTTATTATGTGGGCTTGGTACAAAGCCCGCAAGATTAAAAACAGATATATAGAGTTTGCCAAAATAGAAAAATACCTCCCTATGCTTAAGGAGTTAAGCGAGGATACCACCATCACCAAATACGCCACTAACCTTGTGTACCTCACCAGTGCTGATGTGCAAAGTGATATTGAAACCAAGATAGTTTATTCTATTTTTAATAAGCAACCCAAGCGTGCCGATATCTATTGGTTTGTGCATGTAAATGTATTGGATGAGCCCTATACTATGGAGTATAGAGTAAGGGTTTTGGTGCCTGAGAAAGTTTTTAAAGTGGAATTTATGCTGGGCTTCCGTGTGCCTACCCGTATTAATTTATATTTTAGAAAAGTGGTGGAAGACCTCTCCAAAAACCGCGAGGTGGATGTTATCAGCCGCTATGATAGTTTAAAGAAACATGATGTTGTGGGTGACTTCCGTTTTATTGTAATTGACCGCATACTCAATTACGATTTCAAGCTCAATACCTATGAGCAGTTCCTGATGAGCACCTACTCTATTCTTAAGAGTTTAAGCCTCTCCGAGGAGAGAGCTTTTGGCTTGGATACCTCCGCCGTAACCACCGAAACTGTACCCCTTATCACCATACCCACAGGTGATGTAAAACTTACCCGCCTTGTGCCTTATACCAATGGCGCACTGCACCATATTGAGGAGAAGGAAGGGGTGTAAAAAATTATTCCCCCGTTGGCACACTCACCACCGTTTCCGGCTCTATCAGCATTATCCAAACTTCTTCGGTGGCAATAGGGCAGTGCTCAATGCCTTTGGGCACAATATAAAATTCGCCTTCAGTTAGGGCGATATTTTCTTCTCTAAAGAGGATAGTCAGGTTGCCTTTAACAATGTAAAACATTTCATCTTCGGCTTGGTGGGTGTGCCAAAAAAACTCTCCTTTTAGTTTTGCAATTTTTACTTGGAAGTGGTTAATAGTACCCACTACCAAGGGTGACCAATACTCATTTACCTCAGCGAATTGAGCTAAGAGATTTACTTTATTGCCCACCATTTTTAAAACCATTTTTGCCGTTTAAAATAATATAACATGCCTATGGTGGTGGCAATAATAATTGCCAAAACAGCATAGTAACCATAGTGCCATTCCAACTCGGGCAGGTGCCTAAAATTCATCCCATACAAACTAGTAATAAAAGTAATAGGGATAAAAATAGTGGAGATAATGGTGAGGGTTTTCATCACCTCATTCATTTTAAAACTAATGTTGGAGAGGTATAAATCCATAAGGTTGGCCACCATATCTCTTTCGGTTTCCACGGTATCAATTATCTGCACCACATGGTCATACACATCCCTAAAATAACGCTGGGTTTCGCTGCTT
>JAPLCZ010000075.1 GCA_026391915.1 Bacteroidota bacterium
TGCTGTTGCTATCCACAATAAACCAATGGCGGCGCATGAGCTTTATGGTGTTTTCGCTGTTATTCTCTACAATAATCCTATAGGCAAAAACAAAATGCCCAGAGTCGGGGTATGAGGCAGAATCCTGGTAAAAGGTTTCTACTGTTACTTTAATATCATTGGTGATGGAGGTAAACATGCTACAAAAATAGGCGGCAAGTTAAGGCTATTTTATAATTATGAAAATATTTTTTCAAATACACTCAAATAATGTGGGCAAAAGGTGGATTCAAAAATTTAGCAAACATCTTTTACACCTAGTCTTTTGTCAACTCCTAAAACCTCCGTAAGTTGCATAAGAATTCTAAATCATTCTCTCAAATCCCTTCAACCGAAATGACCAATAAAGCCGCAATTATTGATTTAGGAACTAACACTTTTCATATGTTAGTTTTCTCTTGGGAGGGCAGGCAGTTTACGGTAATTGATAAACTCCAAATCCCTGTAAAATTGGGCAAAGGCGCTTTTGAAGAAATGTGGATTCAGCCGGAAGCTTACCGCCGTGGGATTGAAGAAGCGCATCGTTTTAGAGAAATTTTGGATAGAGAAAAAATTGAGATAGTGCGTGCTTTTGGCACCGCCACTTTACGGGAAACGGCAAACGCTGCCATCTTCCAAAAAGAAGTGGAGGAAATGCTGGGTACCTCTGTAAATATTATTGATGGAGATGCTGAAGCAGACATGATTTATCAGGGGGTGAAATTCGCTGTGCCAATGGGGCAGGAGGCGCACCTTATTATGGATATTGGAGGTGGAAGTGTTGAGTTTATTATTGGTAATGAATCAGAAATTTTTTGGAAGAAGAGTTTTAATATTGGTGTGGCAAGGCTCAATGATAAATTCTACAAAGCAGACCCAATTGATGGAGAACACAAAGAATTATTGCATCAATATCTTGAGAAGGAATTAGAAGAAGTTTGGGAGAAAGCTACTGAATACAACATCACAACTTTGGTGGGTGCATCAGGTACTTTTGAGAGTTTGTCTGATGTTTCTATGAATATGTTTCACTCTATTCCGCAGACTTATCCGTTTGTAAATCACATTATGGATATCTCAAATTTTAATGAGATAGGGGAGAAGATTGTTGCCTCTACCAAAACCGAACTTAGCAATATGGCAGGCTTAATTGCCTTCAGGATTGAGATGATTGTAGTAGGTGTAATTATGGTGCAGCACGTAATTGAGAGGCTGAAAATTCAGAAATTAATTGTCTCAGACTATGCCCTCAAAGAAGGTATCATGATGCAAATGATTGAGGAGGAAATCCGAAAAGCGGTATAAAACAAAAAAGCAGAAAGTTACCTCTCTGCTTTTCGTTTTTTTAGTGCTTATTTCTTAAGCCATTTATCCAACCAATCATAAAATACCCTTTGCCACAGGATGCTGTTTTGTGGCTTTGTTACCCAATGGTTTTCATCAGGGAAGTAGAGGAACCGGCTAGGCACGCCTTGTATTTGCGCCGCTGTAAAAGCCTCTAAACCCTGCCCAAGTGGCACTCTAAAATCCTTCTCATTATGGATAACGAGTATTGGGGCATCCCAATTTTTCACATAGCGGTGTGGTGAGTAAAGTTCATAGTTTTTTGGGTTACTCCAGTAAGGGCCTTTTTGGTCATTATTCGCAAAAAACATTTCTTCTGTGCTGCCATACCAACTCTCCATATTATACATGCCGCAATGGGCAATAAAAGCTTTAAATCTTTTGTTGTGGTTGCCTGCTAACCAATACACAGAGTAGCCTCCGAAACTTGCGCCCACAGCCCCCATTCTATCTTTATCTACAAAAGGTTCTTTGGCGGCATCATCAATGGCGCTGAGGTAATCCTGCATACATTTTCCGCCGTAATCACCAATGATGGCATCATTCCATGCCTGCCCAAAGCTGGGTAAACCACGGCGGTTGGGCGCTACTACTATGTATCCGTTGGCTGCCATTAACTGGAAACTCCAACGGCTACTCCAAAACTGAGAAACCACGCTTTGTGGGCCGCCTTGGCAGTACAATAAAGTTGGATATTTTTTAGCAGGATTAAAATCTGGCGGGTAGATGAGCCATGTGAGCATTTCTTTGCCATCTACAGTTTTTACCATGCGCTTTTCTACCTTCCCAAATTTGATTTTGGAAAGCATTTCTTTATTTACTTCGGTGAGCTGAGTTTCTATTTTTTTAACGGGGTCAATCAAATACAAATCTGTAGGGTGAGAGAAATTTACCTTGCCACCAACTACCCAATTTCTTTTGCCATCAGAAGCGGATTGTATGAAATTATAATCCCACCAATCTGCTGTGAGCTGGCTTATTTTTGGTTGGTTTTTCTTTGGGGCAAAATTGTATTCATAAATCATCTTTGTGGCATTAATAGGGCTAATAAAATAGATGGATTTGCCATCAATACTCCAGCTAAAAGCATCCACTGTTTGGTCAAGGTTCTCTGTGAGGTCAACTCTGGTTTTTGTTTTCCAATCATAGATAATGAGGCGGTTTTTATCACTCTCATAGCCGGGAGTTTTCATGCAGAGGTAGGCGAGTTTGCTGCCATCAGGGGAGAACTGTGGGTCTTGGTCATAGCCTTTGTTATCAGGGGTGATGTTTTCGGTTTCTTTTGTGTTGATGTTGTAAGCGTATAAATCAGAGTTTGTAGAGATGGCATATTTAGTCCCCACTTCTTTTTTTGAAGTATAGATAATGATACTTCCATCACCACTCCAAGCCAATTGTTCATCCCCACCAAAAGGTTTTACGGGGGCATCAAATCTTTCACCTTTTAAAATATCAATAGGCTCACCGTTTACGTTTCCATCTGTGTAATCACAATAAAAAACATGGGTGTATGCGCCTTCATTCCAAGTATCCCAATGGCGCATATTGAGGCCATCATATATTCTGCCTGTTGTTTTATCCAACCCTTTGTAGAGTTTTTCATCTTTAAAATCTACTTGTACATCTTGCGTAAAAAGTATGTGTTTCATATCAGGGGAGTAGATGAAATTTTCCACCCCGCCTTTTACGCTGCTCACCTTTTTTTTGCCACTGCCGTCAGGGTTCATTTCCATGAGTTGCGGCTCACCACTCTCCATGTGCAGGTAGCAAATCTTTTTGCCATCAGGTCTCCATTTTGGGCTGATTACCTTATCCTCTTTTGCGGCAATTTGGGTAGCAGTGCCACCTGTTACTGGCATAGTCATCAATACTGATGATGATTTATTTTCCGCCAAATCCGTATTGCTGATAGTATAAAGCATTGTTTTGCCATCAGGGGAAACCCGCAGCCCACCAATGCGGCTAAACTGAAACATCATTTCTGGCGTTAGGGTATTTTGCGCAAAAGCAGTTAAACTGCTCATACAAAAAAAGGTAAGGGTAATTTTTTTCATGTGTTGAGATATGATTTTTAAGCCCGCAAAGCTAAACTAACAAACAATGAAAAGTGAATATTGAGGTGAGGCTATAATTTTTTTTTCAACTGCAAGTACCAATCTCAAAAAAAACACTTAGTTTTGTTTTTCACTTAAAACAAAAAACATCTATGCAAAACTCAAAAAAAATTCTTATTGCTCTTCTCTTTTTCTTTACCATGTATGGCGCTAAATCGCAGGTGGTTTTGGAACATACTTATGTGACACCTAACACCCACGACTTAGGTTTACTAAATATCGGAAACGAATTGAAGTATGTAGTAAAAGAATATGATAGCAGTTACTTCAATTTATATAATCTTGACCACTCGTTATACCGGCATGTTGTTAGTCCAATTAAATTTGACAGAACGGTTGACTCATTAGATTTTACAATTGTTCATATTTCAAATTCTATCATTGATTGTGATAGCAGTACAGTGGAATTTATCGTAATGGGAGGCAAGCCAAGGCAAACTAGAATTTACAATGAAAAAGGCAATCTTATTTTTAGTATTGACTCCTTTATTGGCTATAATGGTTTTGCACCTTTTGGTCAGCCACAAACTTTTATTGAAAGGACACCGAATGGAACAACCATGAACCTTGTAAATTCCTTAGGTCTAAAAAATATTACTAAAGTTTATCATTTCTGCGGTAAATATACCGGCATGAAATCCCCGCCCCTTCGCCATAATGACCCCGATGATGGTGGCACTTATAACAACTACCCCAACCCCACCACCAACGAAACCCGAATTGACTATACTTTGCCGGCAGGAGTCAGCAATGCAACCATAGTTTTGTTTAATGCAGAGGGCAAAGAGGTAAACCGCTATAGGGTAGATAATACCTTTGATAACCTCATCATCAATACCCAAAACCTTGCGGCAGGGGTGTATAATTATTCCCTCATCAGCAAAGGCAGAACAGAACCAGGCGGTAGGATTGTGGTGGTGAAGTAGGGCAAAACAGCTCCAAAGGAAGCTTTATTAGTTATGCGTTTCCCTACTGCCCGTACTTCTCAAACCTTTTAATTTTTGCATAGCCGGATGGGGTGCGCATGGCAATAAAATAAATGCCGTTGGGGTATGATTGGGTATCTATCTGGCGGGTATCCATTACATCAATATTCTTAATATCATCTTCATGATATAGCTTGCCAAAGAGGTTGAAGATATAAAGGTGGGCATTACCTTTTTGTTTGAGGGTTACATTAACATTTAAATAAAACCCGTTAACATCATTAGGAAATGTCGGGTAAAAATAAAAGTCAAGGGGTTCACAAATACCTTCCCTCCATTTTGTTAAACCATGGCGGTATTGTGCAACGCAGGAGTTAGGGTAAGTAACATTATCACACCCACAAACAGGTTGGTAATTATTCATAAAGCACGGGTAATTGCTTTGGATATGGATGCTATCCACGCAAGCCTGAGCATTAAGTTTTATAGTAAGTAGTAGGCAGGCAAGAACAAGAAAAGCAGGTTTCTTCATTAAGTAAGTTGTAATATTGCGGATATAATCCAACCACAAATCTATGGGCTTTTTCGGCAATCTTTTCGGTTCATCTTCCAGTAGCGGCGGGGGCTTTAATCCCATACAAGTGGATATGCACAACCACCTTTTCCCCGGTATTGATGATGGTGTGGAAACCCATGAGCAATCCATTGCCACTATAAAAGGAATGTATGAAATG
>JAPLCZ010000316.1 GCA_026391915.1 Bacteroidota bacterium
AAGGCTCTCAAAAGTTTTTCTGCCCATCAATATGTGGTGGGTAGCCGTTACGGTTTTAAACATTTTAAAATCCAATGGCAGATGCCATGGCAATTGGTTATTGATGCCAATTCCGTTGTTTTCGTCAGCAGCTAAAATAAAGGTGATAATCATTTTATTAAACTGCCACAGGTGCTTTTATGGCTGTGTGCGGGTTGTAGTTTTCAATAGAGAAATCATCATACTTAAAATCAAAAATGGATTTTATTTCAGGATTAATTTTCATAGTTGGCAGGGGTAGGGTAGGGCGGCTGAGTTGCAGATTCACCTGCTCCAAATGGTTGAGGTAAATATGTGCATCACCAAAAGTATGGATGAACTCACCTAACTGCAAACCTGTTACCTGTGCCACCATCATTGTTAGCAAAGCATATGAAGCAATATTAAATGGCACACCCAAAAATAAATCTGCACTGCGTTGGTAAAGCTGACAAGATAATTTTCCATCTGCCACATAAAACTGAAACATGGTGTGGCAGGGCATTAAAGCCATCTCACTGAGTTGTGCAACATTCCATGCGCTTACAATAATACGTCTGGAGTCGGGGCTGCTTTTTAGGGTATCAATCACCTCTTGTATCTGGTCAATATGTCCGCCGTTTGGCGTTGGCCAACTGCGCCATTGGTAGCCATACACAGGCCCAAGATTTCCGTTTTCATCAGCCCATTCATCCCAGATTTTCACTCCATTTTCTTTAAGATAAGCAGTATTGGTTTCGCCTTTCAAAAACCAAATCAACTCATGGATGATGGATTTAAGATGCACCTTTTTGGTGGTGACAAGAGGGAATCCCGCAGCCAAATCAAACCTGAGCTGATACCCAAAAGTGCTGATGGTGCCAGTGCCGGTTCTGTCGGTTTTGCGGTTGCCGTTTTCTAAAACGTATCGGAGTAAATCAAGATAATTCTGCATAAAAAGTATGGCAATTTATAACTTTAATACCGCAACTTTGCACATTATAAAATCAAGCTATGTCACAAAGTATTGGAGTTAAAAAACTCAAAGCCTACCGCACTAATATCACCTCTTTTGAGAAGAACTCTTCCGACAAAAAGTTCCTGCATCAACTCATAGAATTGGATGAAAAAAGCAACCCCCTGCGCGAGGTACTTTATGCCGCCAATGGCAAACCTATTGAGGAGGTTTTGATGAAGTATGATGACAATGGCAACACCATAGAAAGAACTACAATACACCATGAGGAGGGCACTGCCGAAAGAGTGGTTTATACCTATAACACCGCTAATAAAATCTCAGAAGAAAACCTTTTTTATGGTGATGATTTTATTGAGAAAACGGAATTTACCTATAATGATAACGGACATTTAATATCCTCTATAAAAACTGATGAAGGCGGCATTCTTGAAAAAGAAATTGCTGAAAGGGATGCTGAAGGAAACCCACTCCACATTCAAAATTTTGATGGAGAGGATAACCTACAATGGGAACACAAACTCACTTACAACGCCAAAGGATTAGCCACCGAGGAGGTGCATGAAGATTTTAATGAAGGCGTAAAAACCCGCACACTCCATACTTTTGATGAGCAAGATAGGCGCATAAAATCAGAGAGCTATGATGCCAAAAATAATTTGATTTCTTTGCAAGAAGAAGAATATGATGATGCAGGGAATAGCATAGCCCTGCATACTTCGGGCACTATGCCTTATGCTAATAAAACTACAAAAACCACCGACTATAATACCGAAAATAAGCCAGTAGAAATGGTTTGGTATGATGAACTCAACAAAATAATGTTAGGGAAAGATAACTATGAGTACGATGACAAAGGCAACCTCATAGCACAAGAAATATTTGAAATGAAAACCTCTGGCGGCTTGCAAAAAGTGCATTACAGATTAGAGTATGAGAGGGAGCTTTTTGAAGATGTGTTGATTTAAAGATTTGAAAATGTGAAAACACCTACCAAGTTTCACCAGAAGTTGAACGGAGCATTGTCCCACACTGGCGGGGGTGCAGTGGGTTAAAAGAATATAATTGGTGTGTGGATAGTATTATTTATGATGGCAAGGTTTGTAAGTTACTTTCTTATCAAGCAGTAAAATTAACTGGATATGGTTTTTGCGATGAGGAGATTGATTTCAGGGGAATTGGAAAAATCTCTTTGCCTGGTTTTAGTTCTAGAAAGCCTTTATGTAATTGGCAATTAAAAAATGACTCATTACAAATTATGAACACTGACACATTTGATTTCGTATATAATGGAATGTATCAAGTTGAGTTCTCTGGCGGACTAATTTTGAAATCAAAAAAGACCACTATTTATTGTCATGCAGAAGTTCATGATTATTATTATTTATTTCGTCACTAATGCAAGAACCCCAAGACCCCCGCGACTCCCCCAACACTCTCATGATAGTCATCATCCTTTGCGGGATTTTTACTGTTATGTACACCCTCTTTTTCCCTTTCCGCAATACGTTTATTGCTTATGATTTTGCACTGCCTATTTTTGGCGGATGCTGTGTTTTGGGCGCCGGAATCTGGTATTTATTTTTTAGAAAGCACCAAAGATATCTTATTGAAATTATCATATTTATTGTAGTAGGGTGGGGGGGCGTTATCTTCACTGTCTTCTTTAATATTAACTACTACGCCCACAGCACGCCTGAGGTTTTTACCTACCCTGTTATCTACAATAAAGGCAGCCTGATTGCCGAATACAAAATTGAAATCACCAATAAAGATTTGCTTACTTACCCCCGCATGACGGGCTTTGCCAAAGATGAAATCCACGGCTACAACACTGCTGAATTCCGCATTGCAAAAGGCATTTTCGGAATGAAGGTTTTGGTGGATAAAGAGATGAGGTGATACAATTTGGGGATGTATTGATTTGAAGATTTAAAGATGTGAGAACCTCCCTTCTACCTGTATGAAATTCTGCGAGATAGGCAAAACAAAAAAGCCGAAGACTTTCATCTCCGGCTTTGTTTATTAAACAAACAAAAACATAATTATACCATTACGGTTACTTTGTTTTTTAGTACTTCTACAAAGCCCTGCTCTATATCAATAAACTCATCTTTGCCTGCTGCTGTGCGCACTCTTATCTTTCCTTTTTCAAGGGTTGAGATGAGGGGTGCATGGTTTTCCAACACCTCAAACTGCCCAGCAGTGCCGGGGAATTTTACTGAGGTTGCCTCCCCTTCATATAGGGTGCTTTCAGGTGAGATTATAGATAGTTTCATTTCTTAGTTATTGGTTTCTTTAATCATTTTTTCACCTTTGGCAATGGCTTGCTCAATGGTACCTACTAAGTTAAATGCTGCCTCAGGATATTGGTCAACTTCACCATCCATTATCATATTAAATCCTTTGATGGTATCTTCAATTTTCACCAACTCACCCTTTAACCCAGTGAACTGCTCAGCCACGTGGAAAGGTTGGCTTAAGAAACGCTGAACCCTACGTGCCCTATGTACTACCAATTTATCTTCTTCACTCAACTCATCCATACCAAGGATGGCGATGATATCTTGTAATTCTTTATAGCGTTGTAGGATTTGTTTTACGCGTTGAGCAGTATTGTAATGTGCATTACCAACAATATCAGGCGTAAGAATTCTAGAGGTAGAATCTAGTGGGTCAACCGCAGGGTAGATACCTAACTCAGCAATCTTTCTGTTCAATACCGTGGTGGCATCCAAATGCGCAAAAGTAGTAGCTGGTGCAGGGTCAGTTAAGTCATCCGCAGGCACATATACTGCTTGCACAGAGGTGATAGAGCCACGTTTTGTAGAGGTAATCCTTTCTTGCATCAATCCCATCTCAGTGGCAAGTGTTGGTTGGTAACCCACCGCAGAAGGCATACGCCCAAGTAGTGCAGATACCTCAGAACCTGCCTGAGTAAACCTGAATATATTATCAATAAAGAAAAGGATATCTTTTCCTTGTCCATCTGTTTCGTCACCGCCATCACGGTAGTATTCTGCTACTGCCAACCCTGTAAGTGCCACACGTGCCCTTGCTCCAGGAGGCTCATTCATTTGCCCAAATACAAGAGTAGCCTGAGATTTTGCAAGCTCTGTTTTATCTACTTTGCTCAAATCCCAACCGCCTTCTTCCATGCTGTGTTTAAATTCTTCGCCGTATTTTATTACGCCAGACTCAATCATTTCGCGGAGGAGGTCATTCCCTTCACGGGTACGTTCTCCTACACCAGCAAATACAGAAATACCTTCGTATGCTTTAGCAATATTATTAATCAGCTCCATGATAAGAACCGTTTTGCCCACACCTGCACCACCAAATAACCCGATTTTACCACCTTTGGAGTAAGGCTCAATCAAGTCAATAACTTTGATACCAGTATATAATGGCTCTGCGCTGGTAGAGAGTTGGTCAAAAGGAGGAGGTGTTTGGTGGATGGCTCTTACTTTACCAGTGTTTACTACACCAATACCGTCAATAGCTTCGCCAATTACGTTAAACAATCTGCCTCTTATGGCTTCACCTACAGGTACTGAAATAGCCATTTCAGTATCTAAAACTTCCATACCACGGGTTAACCCTTCGGTTCCATCCATGGCAATGGTGCGCACTAGGTCTTCGCCTAAGTGCTGCTGAACCTCTAACACTAGGGTTTGGTTATTACCCCTATCAATGGTTAAAGCGTTCATGATTTTAGGAAGTGTGGCGCCTTCTCCGGCAAAACTTACGTCAACTACAGGCCCGATTACCTGTGCAACTGTTCCTTTATTCTGCATATTTAATGAATTAAGATTTTGTGAATTTGCCCGCAAAAGTAGGAAGAAAGTTTGGAACTTTAAAGAGGGGTGGCACTAATTTATTGATGTAGGGATTTAAAGATATAAAGATGTGTTGGGAGGGGTTGAAAATGTGGGAATTTGAAAATGGAAAAAAGGCTACGCTTTTTAGCCTCACCCCAACCCCTCTCCAAAGGAGAGGGACAACAAGAAAGACAGAAAAATGCACCATACTCGCAAGTTCGCAGGAGGTAAAGTCCTCTCCTTTGGAGAGGATTTAGGTGAGGCTTTTCCCCCTACTCTTTCCTGCTTATCCATATCCCCCCAATGATGATGGCAAGCCCTAATATCTGAACTATGCCAATGGTTTCGCCATCTAAAAAGCCCCACATAAGGCTTACGAAGGGCAAGAGGTAGGTGATAAAAGAAGCAAATAATGCATTCGAGATTTTAATGAGTTTGCTGAAAAGCAACATTGCCAGTGCAGAACCAAAAGCCGCCAATAAAAATATGTATCCTGCAGATTGCATCGCCCCATCCACATGCATTATTTTATGGGTGAAATCTGAAACGCCCACCAAATAAATAGAAGCGGGTACTGCCATACTCACAAGGGCAAAAGCGGGGATAAGCAGGGGAGGGGTTGTTTTTAAATACACCATATTAATATTATTGCTGGTGCCATAAAGCAAATCAGCAATTACTACCATGAGCCCGCAAAGCAAAACGGCAGGCGAGTAGAATGCAAAGAGATTATTCCCGGGTTTTAGGAAGATAATAATACACGCACCCAGAAGCCCTAAAAACACCCCCATTATCTTCCAGAAATTAAAGTGCAGGCTAAATAAAAATTTACCCATTACTAACGTAAATAATGGGGTTAAGGCATTCAAAACTCCTGCAGTGGAGCTTGGTAAATGCACTTGCGCATAGGCAAAAAGAAAGGGTGGAATCCCTGCATTCATCACCCCAAAAAGGAGAATGAACCTATACTCTTGCCATGATACTTTTTTAAGATTCATCAGCACGGCTGGTAGCATTACCAAACCCGAAAAAGTAAGCCGCATACTGGCTACTTCTGGTGGCGAAAATACTAATAAGCCGCGCTTAATAAGGATAAAAGAACTCCCCCAGATGAGGGATAATACCGCCAACAGCAGCCATGCTTCTGTAGCGTTTTTTTTAATGAGGGGGGCGTTCAAAGTGGGGGATTCTATGATGACTTAGTTAAAAGTCCCCCTTCTAAAAATCATTCCATGATTGTAAATAACCCTTATGAAGGTTTTAAACCTTCATAAGGGTTTATAGATAACGCCTTACACCCTTACGTGCACTGCAACGGCATCTGCGCCATTGTTGCGCACAAAAAGGCGGTTATTCAGCACGGGGTCATAGCCAAAATCTCCGGCAATATGGTTTTGCACAGGGCTGCCACCGGGCATTTCAAAATGGTAGGGTGGGGCTGGGGTTTCACCAATATCATTGCCCCACCAAATTTGGGCAATCCCACCGGGGAGGGCACTTGCCAGGGTATCCCAAAGCATGGAGGTATCTGCCCCAATACCTGTTAAAGTGGTTATTTCAAGGGTTTCGGTTGGGTTTACGGTGAGGGTAGCGTTGTGTGGTGTGCCGTTGTTCCCATTCGCGCTCAAGTCGTCTGCATTCCCGTCGAACGGATAATATGCGACCAGTCCGTTGGTGAGCCAGTTTTGGGCGTGGACCTGCATGGCAAGGGCCGCCGTGATTGTCAGAATTCCGAATAATGGTTTGCCTGTTTTCATAGACATGACTTTCGATTAGAGCTGCACCACCGTCCGCGACTATGCGCCTCTGCCGGGGGACTGCAAGCCCTGATTCAACGCCCCGCCAATGCGCCCCAGAGGCCCCCAGACGCGCCAGGAGCGACTTTGATGGCCTCCCCGCAAAATGAGAACACCATCCC
>JAPLCZ010000322.1 GCA_026391915.1 Bacteroidota bacterium
GGGTTGATTTGCTCAGCTAGTTCAAGCCTCCACGCTTGGACTATTTGTATTTGGCAGAAACGGGGGGGCTTGCAGCAGCGGGGGGGAGACTATTAATGAATATAATTAGATACTGTATTTACCCTGAACTTTTCGTCAAAGATGATATCCATAGATTGTTGTAATGAACCATTGGTAACCATACACTCTCCATTTATAGAAAGTGTATCTACGATATAAACTAAATACAATCCATCTGAATCATTAAAGTAACTCATAGGCGAATCTAGTAGGAAATAAATAAAATTACTATCCCGTCCAATTAAGTAATCTGACTTCTCAAAATATATTGAAAGGCTATCACGATTACGCAGATTGCCACATTTATCATTATGCCATATTTGCCTGATGTTAGAATCAATTTTTGTATACTTAAGGTTACTTTGCTGGCAGTAAGTACTAGAATGATTAAGAAGATTGATTATTACTAAAATGAGTAAAATCAAATTAATTCTTCCTAATCGGGTCACCCGAACTGTTGTCGTGGTTGGTAGCACACCAAACACATATTTACTTTCCTTCTTCATATCACAAAGCTAAACTTTATTCCCACTACTGACAACTGAAAACTGACAACCGACAACTCCCCTACTTCCCCACTTTAGAATAATACACCGCCGAGTCTTTCATCTTTAGTTTTAGGAAGCAGGTAACAATTCCGTTGCGGGCATTGCCATTATTGGGGTTAAGGGAGAATCCTTTTTTGTAGTAAAAAAGGGCATCGCGGTATTGCTCTGGGGTGCGGGATGTCTTCATTTTGCAATAGCCAATGTTGGTTATTGCCTGGTCATTGGCGGGCTCTATCTTCACAATTTTTTCTATCACCCCCAAGGCTTGCGGGTATTTATTGTTTTGCAAAAGCATCACAGAAAGCTGGAAGAGAGCCTCCGTCCTGGTGGGCTCAAGGGTGCTAGCTTTGTTGTAGGCAGCCTCCGCCTCTGCAAATCTTTTGGAGGTGTTATAGGCATTGGCAAGGTTGGTATATCCTGCGTAGGTGGGTTTCATTTCATTGGCTTTTGCATAGTATCTAAAGGCCTCATTGGTATTGCCTTTATCTGCGTATGCCATCCCAAGGTTTATGTATATTTCGTGGAGTTTGGGGTCCAATTGTTCTGCTTTTTTGAGGAGGTAAATGGCAGAGTCGTACATCTTTTTTTGGTTGTAAATAGAGGCAAGGTTTACATAAGCCGCCACATATTTAGGCTCTATTTTTATGGATTCATAGAACTTGGCTTTGGCGCCATTCACATCTCCTTTTTCCAGCAGCGCATTGCCTTGCGTGTAGGTAAGCCTGCCATCATTCTTCATGCTGTTTAAAGAACCCAAAAGCTCCATCTCTTTATTATACTCCCCTTTTTCATGGTACACCAAACCCAATTCATAAACGGCTTCTGCATAGGTGCGGTCTATTTCTATGGCTTGTGAAAGTTGGGTTTCTGCCTCATCCAACAAAGGCATTTTCTTTTCTTTTTCTTTGATGGTTCCTGCCTCATCATAGAGGGCAGTGCCCAGAGAATAATGCGTTCTGGCGCTTTTGGGGGCGGAGATTACGTCTTTGGAGTAGAGGGTCATTTTGGTTTTCCAGTCCGCATTTCTATTGATGGTGATAAACCCAAATGAAACCATAATGGGGATGATGATAATCCAAAGGATGGGATTGTTTAAACCACTATTCAGGTGATTTTTTGCCAGCCCCACAAGGTAGCAAATCCCAAAACCCACCAAAATGCAAAAGCCAAGTGAGGGGATATAGAGAAACCTCTCTGCCATGGCAGAACCAATTTGCAAAACAATATTGGAGACTACAGAAATGCTCAGCACAAAAAACAAAATGGCAAAAGCCGCAATAGATTTTTTGTTGAAAGAATAAACGGCATAAACCAATGCTCCTGCAAAAATCAAGAAGGGGATGATGAAGCCAATATCACTAAAACCTATAAAGGGAATTTGATTAAAACTATAATCAAACGATAATGGAAAAGGCTTGATGAGTAGCCAAAGGTATTTACCAAGTATGCCCACTGCGGTTGGGAATTTCGCAGAAAAAGGTGCGTTGAAAAGGATGTTATCAAGCTTTGCCACATTAATAGTAATACCCGTAATGGAGTGAAATAAAGCATATCTGATTCCTAAATAACCCACAGTAATGAGTACCAAAGTAGCAGAAACGGGAATCAGTTTTTTCAATTCAATATCTTTAAAAAACCAAATAGTAAGCGGGATGATAATTAGGAAAGGCAATGCACTTTCTTTGGATAAGGCAGAGATTAAAAAACAAATCCCAGAGAGGATTAAGAATGGGATTTTATTATATCGCAAAGCAAAATTTAAAGAGAGCAACGCAAACAAAAAGCAATAGATTTCATCGCGGCTTTTGATATTTGCCACCACCTCGGTATGTATGGGGTGGGCGGCGTAAAGCAACGTAATTACAAAAGCAGGTAGGAGTTTTTCCCTCCCAAAAAGCTGCACCAACACATAAAAAAGCAAAGCTACAGTAAGTGCAAAAAACAACACATTCATAAAGTGGAAGGCGTGTGGGTTATTGCCCCAAATTCCTTTTTCTATAGCGAAAGAAACCAAAGCCGTGGGGCGATAAGTACCATCATTGCGCCCCAGATGCCCATAAAAAAAGGAGGTCTTCATCAGCTCAGGGATGGCAGATGGACCCTTTTGCACCAACTTATTTCCTTGCACTGCTGCGGCATCATCCAACACAAATTCATTGGAGATGGAGTTGGCATAAAGCGCAAATGCCAGCGCAAATACGGTTATCATCAAACCAAAAAACAGTTTGGTATCATAGGGCAAAGCAGGCAATTGCCATTGGAAGCTTGGGGTTGATTTCTTAGTATTTGTTTTAGCCATAATTTTAAAAATTTGTTTGGTTTTGCTTCTCTCTATTATTGGTTTGGAAACGAACTATCAAGGCATCAATGCCTGTTTTAGCAATGATGAAAAGTGTTATCACAAAAGCATTAATATTTCCGCTGTGCAAGATAGAGGTAAACGGATTAATAATAAACATGACAATAATCCCCAATGGAAAAAGGTAGGCGGCATTGCTAAAAATAACCCCTGCCGCAGAGGTAGTTTTAAACTTACCCGTGAGGATATAGGTAGAAATAAAATGGAAAATATAGTTGAAGGTCAGCAGCCTAATGCTCCATAAAAAATTGCCCTCCGAGTTAAAAAGATGTTTGGTATCCAAAGGTTTTATGAGGAAAGCAGAAAGCAAAATCCCTAACATGCTATAAAAAAAAGCAAAAGCAATCAGTGGTATTATTTTACCAAGCAAACCTGCAAAACTAAACTCTCTGCCATCCATCGCCATGATAATTTTTACTACGCCTGCACAGCCACCTAAAAAAATCTCATACACAAAAAGAATAACTATTACCCCAATACTCCAGTTAAAAAACCACACTCCCGCAAGCGGAATCAAGGCATTTAGCAGAACCCATGCGTAATCGTATTTATGCCAATCTGTTTTTTGCATAAACTATTTCCTCCCGAAGTCAGCGGGGTTTTCTCCCCAATGTTCGGTTTCCCATTTTAGTATTTTGTTAGGATATAAATTGTCATGCAGCCAAGCCACTCCCCTATCCACAAGCTTAAATAATTTTTCATTATGCCTTGTGCGGGCTTGGGTAGTATTTGCTTTTTTGTTGCGCACCCATGCCATGGCAGTTTTGCTGTCAGAGTATATGGGTAGGGTTAAATTCAGTTCTTTGCAATGCGCCAATGCATGGATAATTGCCAGAAATTCAACAATGTTATTAGTGCCGTCATCAAACGGCCCAATACGGAAAATTTCCTCTTTGCTTTCAGTATCCACACCTCTGTATTCCGCCACACCACTCACCATATTGCAGGCACCATCCACAGAAATACTTGGGGTAATGGGCTTACCAATTAACGCCTTTTTAAAAATAGGAGACTCAGGTTTTCTGGTGGTAGTTCCTTTAGTTTCGTTAAAAGCATATCGCGCTTCACCTATAGTAGCAAAGGATTTATACTTAGCATCAGGGAAACTATTTACCTGCGCATGGCACTCCGCCCAGGTATTAAAAATGCCTGTCTTTCTGCCTTTCCATACTACATAAAATTTGGGTTTTGGTGCCATAGGTTTGTTTGGCAAAACTATAACAAAATGGCTTGGAAAAATTTATCCTTTAATAACTATTATTATTGGCGGCATCCAGCTTTATCATAATAAAGAAAAGGATAGAGAAGCCAATCATGGCAGAGCCGCCATAGCTTATAAAAGGTAGGGGTATCCCTATTACGGGGAACAGCCCAAGGGTCATGGAGATATTAATCAGGAAATGGATAAAGATGATGGACAAAACCCCATAGCTATAATAGCGGTTAAAGATAAATTTCTGTCGTTCTGCAATCATGATAATCCGCCCCAGCAGTAGCATGAAAAGAACTATTACTACCGTACTGCCTAAGAGCCCCCACTCCTCCCCCACTGTGCAAAAGATAAAATCTGTGGTTTGTTCCGGCACAAAATTAAATTTGGTTTGTGTGCCTTTTAAATAGCCTTTGCCAATGATGCCGCCGCTGCCAATGGCTATGAGAGATTGGCGAAGATTATAGCCTGCGCCACGGGGGTCATCCTTTTTGCCAATGATAATATCTATCCTATCCCGTTGGTAGTCTTTCAGCACTTTGTTGTAGGCAAAGTCAACCCCAAAAATAAGTCCTGCCAAAGCAAAATAAATGGGCAGCAGGAAGAGGAAAAACCGCCGCACATAACGCATAAAATAATACGCCAATGCACTAAGAATAGTCACTGAAATCAACACAGGGATTTTCCAAAAGATAAGGCGGTTAGCCAATCTTTGCGGAGTTTCATATCAACCCCATAGTTACTAAGGAAACGGGCTAATGCCATGGCTGTTGCCACCTTCATAAACTCCGCACTTTGCAATTGGAAGCCACCAATCTGCAACCAACCTCTTGCGCCATTTACTTCCTTACCTACAAAAATTGTTATGATTACTAATGCCAGCATGGCGGCATATATAACATAAGATAGAGTGTGGTAAATCCTCACATCCATCATCAAAATCACAAAGCCCAGCAACATAGAAATTCCAATCCACATCAATTGTTTTCCATGGCTCAGTTTAAAATCTATCAAAGTTTTTTGGGTATCACTAAACTCTGATGAATAAATATTAAACCAGCCAACAGTAAGCATCAGGGCATAGATTCCCATTGCCCACCAATCAATTGCTTGCCATATTGTTTTCTCTCTACTCAAGTTTTTTGTCTTTGTTGGTTTCGGGTTTATACTCAGTTTCTTTTGGTGGGTCTACACCTGTTGATTCTATCACCGCTTTGGAGTCTGTTCTTTCCTTTTTCTTTTTGGTTTGATGGTTGGCATCGGCAAGCGGGTCTTTGCCACTGCTCATTAAATCAACCCCAATCAACCACTCTTCCATTCCTTTGTTAGAGACGGAATCTTTAAGATATTTTTCCATGATGAGCCCCGCCATAGGGCAAGCATAAGAGCCCCCGAAACCTGCGTTCTCAATCACTATAGCAATGGCAATTTTAGGATTATCTTTTGGCGCAAAGCCAATAAAAATAGAGTGGTCTTTACCATGTGGGTTTTGTGCAGTTCCTGTTTTCCCGCAGGTGGGCACATCCTTTACTTTTCCAAAAACTCCAGTGCCATGAGTCATTACATCTTCCATGGCATCTTTAACCAAACCAAAGTAAGAGGAGTCAATTCCGGTACTATGTTTTTCCCATTTTACGGGAGTTTTCTTTTCTCCAAATTCAAAATCTTTTACAAAGTGGGGGGTGATATAATAGCCCTTATTGGCTATGGTGGCGGCGTTATTTGCCAATTGCAATGGGGTGAGGCTTATCTCTGCCTGCCCAATCCCCAGAGAAATAATAGTAGATGAATTCCATCTGTTTTTGCCATAGGCTTTGTCATAAATTTTATGGGTAGGGATGAGCCCTCTATTCTCATTCGGCAAATCAATCCCAAGTTTATTTCCCATCCCAAAACGGTAGAGATAATCATCCCAGTTTTTGAGCCCTTCAGAAGAACGGCGGAATTTCCTTTGGTCCATTTGCAACTTAAAAACATTACAGAAATAAGTATTGCAACTCATCCTGATTGCCCCCTCCAAATCAAAGGTTCCATCCGCATGGCAATGGATGGTTTGGCTTGCCGTAAGATGATAACCACCATTGCAGGAAAAGGTAGTGGATGGATGAATCACATGGTCGTTAAGTGACATTAAAGCAAACACAGGTTTCATGGTAGAGCCTGGTGGATACCTTGCCTGAATAGAACGGTTGAACATGGGTTTTTCAGGGTCTACCAACAGTTTTGCTATATTGCTTCCGCGCTTTCTGCCCAATAAAAGATTGGGGTCATAGGTGGGGCTTGTGACCATGCAAAGTATTTCCCCTGTGCTTGCGGTTGAGCACATCTACCAAAATGTTTTTGAAACCTTTTACACCACGTAATTCATTTTCATATTTTTTCTCTAATCCGCTTTTGCCTTGGTAATCTCCAATGCGGTAATAGGCGTCTTCGGCATCTTTAATATCCTTATCATTTACCTCACCCAAATAGCCCAAAATATGCGCCCCTGCTGCATTTGGGTAGGTGCGGGCAGTGCGGCTTTCTACATAAAAACCTTTGTAATCAAATAGCCTTTCCTGCAATCTGCCATAGTCTTCTCTGCTTATTTGGCGGATGATGGCGCTACCTCTATAATTGGAATATTCTTTTGCTTTTTTGAAGTCCTCAATAAAAATTGCTTTGTCTACATCCAGCAATTTGCAGAAGGCTGAGGTATCAAAATCTTCACGCACTTTACCCGGGATTACCATTACATCATAAATGGTTTCGTTGTTTACAATGAGCTTTCCTTTGCGGTCAAAAATCAACCCGCGTGGCGGAATTATAATTTGTTTCCGCAAGGCATTATCCTCTGCAAATTGTTTGTATTCGGTATCTACCACCTGCACATACATCAGGCGCAAAAAGAATAGGAATCCTATCCCTAAAACTACAAATAAAATTATCTTGCTGCGGTTATCGTACATTCTTATGCAGCTTCCTCTTCCGCAACCAATTCTTCTTTCTCAGCTTCTACAACATCTTTTTCCACCCTTAGGTTTTCAATGATAAAGGTTTGCCTCTCAGGGGTATTTTTACCCATATAATACGTCAGCACTTTACTGATGGAAGTATCCTGCCTCATAATTACGGGGGTAAGGCGGATGTCCTCCCCAATAAATTTCCCGAACTCATCAGGGGAAATTTCTCCTAATCCTTTGAACCTTGTAATCTCTGGCTTGCCTCCCAATTTGCTGATAGCATTTTGCCTTTCCTCATCAGTATAGCAATAGAAAGTTTGCTTTTTATCACGCACCCTAAAGAGTGGAGTTTCTAAAATATAGAGGTGGTTATTGCGCACCAAATCAGGGAAAAACTGCAAGAAGAAAGTCATCAAAAGCATACGGATATGCATACCATCCACATCAGCATCTGTGGCTACTACAATTCGGTTGAAGCGGAGACTTTCCAACCCTTCTTCAATATCTAAGGCATGTTGCAGCAGGTTAAATTCTTCGTTCTCATACACCACTTTTTTGGTAAGCGAAAAACAATTTAATGGCTTACCACGTAAAGAAAAAACCGCTTGTGTTTCTACATTTCTTGTCTTGGTGATTGAGCCGGAAGCTGAGTCTCCCTCTGTTATAAAAAGTGTGGTTTCATAGCGTTTATCATTATTGGCATCGGTAAGATGAATACGGCAATCTCTCAATTTTTTATTGTGGAGATTTGCTTTTTTCGCCCTTTCATTCGCCAACTTTTTAATGCCTGCCATATCCTTGCGTTCTCTCTCACTTTGGCTGATTCTTTTTAACAAAGCATCTGCAACCGTTGGGTTTTTATGGAGGTAATCATCCAACTCCTTTTTGAGGAAATCGTTGATGTAACCATTGATGGTTCTGCCATCCTGCTCAAAAGCAGCAGAGCCCAATTTTGTTTTGGTTTGAGATTCAAATACAGGTTCCTGCACCCTTACGCTAATAGCCGCCACAATACTTTGGCGCACATCGGAAGCATCAAATTCCTTTTTATAAAACTCGCGAAGTGTCTTCACAATTGCTGCCCTAAAAGCCGCTAAGTGCGTACCACCTTGGGTAGTGTGTTGTCCGTTTACAAATGAGTAATACTGCTCACCATATTGGTTGCCATGGGTGAGAGCAATCTCAATATCTTCACCTTTTAAATGGATGATAGGATAGCGGGTTTCTTCTTCCTTAGTTTCTCTTGTGAGTAGGTCTAATAGCCCATCTTTAGAGAAATATCTTTTGCCATTATAGTTGATAGAAAGTCCTGCATTAAGGAATGAATAATTCCAGATTTGGTTCTCTAAAAACTCATGGATAAAGCGGTAATTTCTAAAAATAGTTTCATCAGGGATGAAGGTAATAGTAGTTCCATTTTTCTCATCCGTCTTGGTGATTTTATGATCTTTAATCAAAGCCCCTCTTTCAAACTCAGCCACTTTTATTTGCCCATCCCGCACACTCTCCACCCTAAAAGAAGAAGACAAAGCATTCACTGCTTTTGTACCCACACCATTCAACCCAACAGATTTTTGGAAAGCCTTAGAATCGTATTTACCCCCCGTATTAATTTTAGAAACGCAATCTATCACTTTACCAAGTGGGATTCCACGCCCAAAATCACGCACAATAACTTTGTGGTCGCTAACTTTTATCTCAATGGTTTTACCATGCCCCATTACATATTCATCTATGGCATTGTCAAAAATTTCTTTCATTAAAATATAGATACCATCATCGGCGGATGAGCCATCGCCCAATTTGCCAATGTACATCCCGGGGCGGATGCGGATATGTTCTTTCCAGTCAAGTGACCGAATACTTTCTTCGTTATATTCTGAGGGGGTTGCCATAGTAGTGCGAAATTAATAAAGTTCAGAGTTTAAAGTTCAGAGTTTAAAGTTTAAAGTTTTGAAAATGCAAATTGATGTCAGGACAACAAAAAAAGAATCCTTAGTTTCGCACCAAAACCTAAGCTCTAAAATGAAATCCACCAACCTTAAAATTGCAATTGTAGCAGCGTTTACGCTGTTTACTTTAGCAAGTTTTGCGCAGACAGTTAAATATCATGGAAGAAAAAAAGCGCCAAAATTTATCATTAAAGATATCCATGATAGCACCATTGACCTCTCTGCTCTTAAAGGCAAAAAAGTATTGATTAATTTTTATAGAATTATGGATTGCCCGGTGTGCAATATTTATTTTCATGAGGTGCAGGAAGAGTCTGATTCCCTAAAGCAAAAAGGGGTGGTAATAATTTCAGTATATGAAATACCTGCGGTGCATATGCGCCGTTACGTAAAAGATGAAAATTTTAATTCTATCATGATTTCCAACCCTGATGGTTCACTTTACAATCTCTACAAGGTGCGTAACTCATGGTGGACAAATTTTAAAAATAGGATGGCAGCCAAAAAGAAAAATTATGAGAAATCAAAAGCGCATTATGAGGGATTAAGTGACGAGATATCCGGTGATATTTTGATTGATGAAAACGGCAAACTAAGGCTTGCCTATTACGGTAAAAATTTTGACGACCACATTAATGTAGCTGAGATTAAGAAGGAGTGTGAGTAAAATTTGAATACTAAAATCTTTCTTATTCACTTCCCTCCTACCCTATCTTTGCAACTTGATTGAATTTGTGCGGCAAGGAAAAACAATTAATCCATTTATGGACCCGGAAAGTAGATATAGCAAAATTGTAAAATCGGTGATGAAAGCCTAACCTAGGCTAACCCTTATTGTAAGGGGGCGCATTTGCTTTCATAGCCAAAAAAGAGTGGTGTTATGAAAGCAACATTAAGCGCAGAAGAAACAAAAGAATTTATTGAGCAGGGTGAAATCAATACCCTTGTGGATAGGATTAAAGGCTGGCAGCCCTCTGATGTTGCCGCGCTGATTGATGAGATTCCTGAGGAAGACCAATACCGTGTTTTTACCTCATTACCAACTGAACTTACCGCAGAGTGTTTTGACTTTTTTGATATCTCCACCAAAAAAAGACTGATCAATTCGTTTGGAAGAGTGCAGCTTACGGACATCCTAAATCGTATGAGCCCCGATGATAGAACTGCCTTATTTGAAGAACTCCCTGCACCAGAGGTTACGGAAATGATTACGCTTTTAATTCCATCAGAGAGGACTGTGGCGCTTACCCTTTTAGGATACCCTGATGACAGTATTGGTAGGCTGATGACGCCTGATTATATAGCGGTGAAAGCGCATTGGAGTGTGGAGCAGGTGCTGCGATATATCCGCAGAAAAGGCAGAGATAGCGAAACTATGAACGTAATTTATGTGATAGATGATGAAGGCTTATTGGTGGACGATATAAAGGTAAGGGAGTTTTTATTAGCAGAGCCTGAGGTATTAGTTTCTGATTTGATGGACTCAAAATATGTGGCGCTAAATGCTATGGATGACCAAGAAACTGCTATTGCAGAGTTTAAGCGTAATAACAGAGTAGCATTGCCTGCTGTAAACCCAAAAGGGGTGCTGGTGGGTATAGTAACTATTGATGATGTGCTGACAGTTGCAGAAGAAGAAAATACTGAGGATATACAAAAGATTGGAGGTGTGGAAGCCTTTGATGTGTAGTGTGGCTTGTGATTTTATTTATTGGAGAAATGTTTACCGCTACAGCCATGGGATTTTTTGAAAAAGAAATAGCCCGCGCCATTGTGCTATCCTTATTTATTCCATTGATTATTTCCAGTGGAGGTAATACTGGCTCTCAGGCATCCACACTTATTATTAGGGCAATGGCATTGGGAGAAGTAACCCTATTAGATTGGTGGCGGGTAATGCGCAGAGAACTAATATCAGGGTTAATGTTGGGTACTGTTTTAGGGATTATAGGCTTTACCCGAATTGCACTATGGAGTAGCTTTTCTAATATGTATGGCCCACACTGGATGCTGCTTGCTATTACTGTTTCAATCTCATTATTAGGAGTAGTTTTATGGGGAACAATCACCGGCTCTATGTTGCCATTAATTTTAAAGAAAGCAGGTGTTGACCCTGCCACTTCCTCCGCACCATTTGTAGCCACTTTGGTGGATGTAACGGGGCTTGTGATTTACTTTAGTATTGCCTCAATGGTGATGAGAGGGACGTTGTTATAGGTATCAAACTTAAATCCCCCTCAACATTTTCTCCTCATTCAATTCTTCCTTTACAATAGCAAGTATGCCATTGATAGGGATGCGTTTTTGTTCCATAGTGTCGCGGAAACGGATGGTTACAGTGTCGTCTTCTAAAGATTGGTGGTCAATAGTGATACAATAAGGTGTGCCAATAGCATCTTGCCTACGGTAACGTTTTCCTATGGCATCTTTCTCATCATACTGGCAATGGAATTGAAACCGTAAATCATCAAAAATAGCACGTGCTTTTTCTGGGAGTCCGTCCTTTTTCATCAGGGGTAATAAGGCTACTTTTATGGGTGCAAGTACTGGTGGGAGTTTTAAAACCACACGGGTAGATTGGTCTTCCAAAACCTCCTCAGTGTAGGCATTGCAAAGGATAAGGAGGAACATTCTATCTGCCCCAATACTAGTTTCTACTACAAAAGGAACATAGTTTTGGTTGAGTTCGGGGTCAAAGTATTGCAGCTTTTTACCACTGAATTCCTGATGGCGGCTGAGGTCAAAATCAGTACGGCTGTGGATGCCTTCAACCTCTTTAAATCCAAACGGAAATTCATATTCAATATCGCAGGCGGCATTGGCGTAGTGGGCTAGTTTTGCGTGGTCATGGAATCTATAATTCTCAGCAGGGATGCCAAGAGAGAGATGCCAGTTCATGCGCTTTTCTTTCCAGTAGTTGTACCACTCTATCTCAGCATTTGGGCGCACAAAATATTGCATTTCCATTTGTTCAAACTCACGCATACGGAAAAGGAACTGGCGTGCTACAATCTCATTTCGGAAGGCTTTACCAATTTGTGCAATACCAAATGGTATTTTTTGGCGAGAAGTTTTTTGAACATTGAGGAAATTAACAAAGATGCCTTGTGCCGTTTCAGGGCGAAGATAAGTTTCTTCACTGCCTTCTGCTAATGCTCCCATTTGGGTAGAGAACATCAGATTAAACTGACGCACATCCGTCCAGTTTTTAGAGCCGGTTTCGTCTACAATTTCATGTTCAAGGATAAGATTTTTTAATCCCGCCAAATCATTTTCGGTAAGGCATTTCCCCATGGCTGTTTCTAGTTCTGCAGCTTTATCTGTCTTGCCTTTTTTTTGGTATTGTTGTATTTTATCTTCCAGCAAAACATCAGCACGGTAGCGGCGTTTGCTATCTTTATTATCAATCAGTGGGTCACTGAAATTATCCACGTGTCCGCTGGCTTTCCATATTTTGGGTGCCATAAAAATAGCGGAATCCAATCCTACAATATTTTCATTCATCTGCACCATTGCCTTCCACCAATAGGCTTTGATGTTGTTCTTTAACTCCACGCCATATTGGCCATAATCATAGATGGCACCAAGCCCGTCATAGATTTCGGAAGAGGGAAAAACATAGCCGTATTCTTTGGCGTGGGAAATAACTTTAGGGAAAATATCTGCGGGTTTATTCATGGCGCAAAACTACAAAGATGGAATTTGAAAACCCGCCTGAATGACAAAGTCGGGCAGGTTTGAAGATTTGAAAATGTGAGAAGGGGTTAAGGAATTCTACTTCACTCTTTCAAAAAGGTTGTCCACACCGTCAGATGCACTACTTGCAAAAACAACATGGTTATCACAAAGCCATATTAACCCATGCAAATAATAATGACTGGTATCTGATGAAAAATACCAATCAGTTTTATATCCTCTTTCTAAACTCCATTTCCCTCCAGTTACAAGAATTGAATTTTCAGTAACCTTAAAGGTATTAGGGGTAAAGGTTGCTACCACTTTTTTATCTGGAGGATATGAACCATACCTATCACATTCTCCACATCTTGATAATTTCAAATTCCATGTACCAACTAATGCTGCCGCAAGTGTGGTGGAATCCCAATGTTTAGCTTCATTACATCTATAGTATTTATTCCAATCTTCATCAACATAAGGGTCAACCCTGCATGAGTTTAACAACATCCCCATTAAAACTAAACTCAATATTAAGAATAGATTTTTCATAAAGACTTATGCTGCAGGGGCTACTTGTATCTTTACATTATAATCTAGCAAGTGTAAAAATCGTTCATAGTCTTCCCAAGCTAGGTCAAAGTTTTGAACATCTGCCACGCCAATTCGGGATAGAATTTCATTGATTTCTTTAAAATAATGTTCCTCATAATCTCCATTTATTTGACCTTCTTCTGCAAACTTTACTAAGTCAGCCAATGTGATTTCGTGATGCAGGTAAGCTGCCATTTTTGAAGCTAAAATATGTCTTGTTATTTTCATTATTTTATTTTTTGATGTCCTTCGTCAACAGGATATTTTTTATGAATTTCAGTTAGTTCGTGTTTTGAGTTATATATTTCTTGCACAAAACTAATTGTGTTTTCGTTTTCATCTACTGCCTTTTTATAAATCGCTTTACCTCCATTTCTTTTTGCAATAACCTCCTTAAAGTAAATGCGTCCACCACCAACAGTAGTTTCCCAATACTGGTACTCTTTTTCATTTGATTGGCGTTTTTCTTCCTTCATTTCCTATTGCAAAGATAATATACAGTGTATCTTTTGCAAACCTTTACTTTCTTTGCACTTAAATACTCCCCAATGCAAATAAACTCCTATTGCCACGCGGTAACTTTAATGGAAGCTGACAACCCAAATATCCATTATCATAATAATGAATATGGATTCCCTATTGATGATGACAATATGCTTTTTGGGCGGTTAATTTTAGAGATAAATCAGGCGGGGTTATCATGGACAACTATCCTTAAAAAGAAGGATAATTTTCATAAGGCTTATGATGAATTTGTGATTAAAAAAGTTGCTGCTTATGGTGATGATGACATCCAAAGATTGCTTGCTGATGCAGGTATTATACGCAATAGATTAAAGATACATGCTGCCATACATAATGCCCAATGCATTCTTGAATTGCAAAAAGAACACGGCTCTTTTAAAAATTGGATTGACCACCATCACCCCAAAACCAAAGAAGAATGGGTGAAGATTTTTAAGAAGACTTTCCGGTTTACAGGGGGTGAAATTGTGAATGAATTCTTCATGAGTATTGGCTACCTGTCCGGGGCACATGTGGTGGGATGTGAGGTGTATGAGAGGTTGAAGAAATAACATTCGCTTAGCCAGATGAAATTAATTTAACATACCCCTAACCACCTTAAAAGGGGGAATAACGCCCACCTTGTTCAACTTTTATCTGACAACTATCAACTACTTCACAGTTACCAGCTTCTTAGCACCCGTAACGCTGCCGTTGGTTTTTAAGTAATAGAGATATTGCCCCGCAGGCAAATCATCTGTGCTGATAAGTACATCATTAAAGGCACTGCCCACCTTCATGGTTTTGATGGTTTTGCCTTGCATGTCACAGAAAATAATTTCTCCTGTATTAACTCCGTTGGGTAGTTTGTAATCTATATGCGTGTACTCTTTGGAGGGGTTGGGGTAGGCATCATACAAAGTTCCGTTATTGTCATCAGCGGGGTTATGCATGGGGGAGTTATAGCCAGTTGGGAGGGTGCCGCAGAGGGAGTAGACATAGGTAAAGTTAGAACCAATACCTAAATTATTAGCTTTGAATAATAATAATTTAGTTCCTTTATTAGTGTTAACAACAGATTTGGGATAAATGGGATTAGCCAAATAAGCATCACAAAACATACTATCTTTAGCAAATATTATAGATGCATCAGTCCTAAATACTTGAACAGAATTTACAGATGTACCAATAGAATCATAATAGACAAATTGAACTAGAAATTCAAGGTTTGTGGAATCGCAATCAAAAAGACTTTTTGAAAAATATGAAAAACCTTGAACAAAACTCTTTTTAGCTTTAATACCATTAGGGTTTTTAGGGAATGAACCACTTATATTTAATGTATGATTAAGATGATAAAAAAAAACTGAGTCATATAAACCAGTTGATGTTTGAACATATGTAAAATAGTTTTGTGTTTTATTGTCAAGAAAAACAATTTTTGGGAGTGTGAGTCCCTTTTCTGTTCTTTTTGATTCATACTTATGCTCAAGCGTTATCTGCCCAAAAGCAGCATTAAAAGAAAAGAGAGCCACAAAAATGGAGAGTGCTAAGATTTGTTTTTTCATTGTAGTATTTTTTGTTTGGTTAGTACGAAGATAAAGGGAATATTTTAAATGGTCTGAATCCCGAAATTAATTCGGGATAGGCTTATGATTTCTTCGCCATGGTTGGTGGCACACCAAACATTCTTTCTCCCCTCAAAACTAAAACAAAAACCCGTAACCCATCGGAGAATCTCTTTCTCCCATCGGAAAATCGGTTTTTCCCTACGGAGATTCGTATTCCCCCTACGGAGAATTGGTTTTTCCCTACAGAGAATCTGTTTCTCCATAGGGAGAATCACAAAACCCCATCGGGGAATCAGTTTCTCCGTACGGAGAATTGGTTTCCCCCATTGGATATTCCATTTCTCTGATGAGGTGACAAATTTGCCAGATTATTTTTTTCTCCAGTTTTAAGACGTGCCACGTTTTAAAAACGTGGCACGTCTGTCAATAGCTTAATTCCTAAACGCCAGTTCCCCCTTCTTTTCATCCAC
>JAPLCZ010000100.1 GCA_026391915.1 Bacteroidota bacterium
ATGGAGGTCTCTAAAAAATGGACACAGCAGATAAAAGACTGGGGAATTATTTTTAACCAATTTATCATTATTTTTGAAGAAAGAATGAAACTAAAAATATAACCATATTCTTCTACTTACACACTTTATGGGATAGTGTCGGTTATTACAGTATTAATGCATCGGGAGGGTCACCTCCCTTCCCAGACGAGTCTCCCGAAGCGCAATATTATTTAGTTAAAGAATTCTTATACTCACCTACCCAGCCTTCGCCATTCATCAAATTTCCACCTTACAATATCAATAATCCCGTTTTCTATGGGTGAAGATGCATAAATTTGCTGTGTTGTTTTAAAAATCATCATGCGGTTAGAGGAAGAAATTAAGCAGAAGAAATTCAAAAATGAGTACCATAGGCTTGGGGTAAATATTATGTTTACAGGGGCATGGCTCAAGCAAATTAATATACAGGGGCTCAAGAAATTTGGGCTTACCTCAGAGCAGTATAATGTGTTGCGCATACTGCGTGGGCAGCACCCCAAACCCGCTTCTGTAAATCTTATTATTGAGAGGATGATTGATAAATCCTCCAACTCCTCGCGCATTGTTGAGAGGTTGCGCATCAAAGGGTTTTTGGAGAGAAATGTGTGCCCTCATGACCGCCGCCAAGTGGATGTTGTTATTACTGATAAGGCGCTAAAACTGCTTGCAGTAATTGATGAGGAAGAGTTTTTATCTGAAAAGCCTTTGCAAAATCTTAATGAGGAAGAAGCTGAAGCATTGAGTGATTTATTGGATAAGTTGAGGGGGTAAAACCAGTTTAAGGTTTCATGTTTAATGTTTCAAGTTTTGGGGCGCGAAAGTTCCCATTGCACTTCCGGTATTATTTAGCTCCAAATTTTTCTTCCATGATGGCTTGCAGTGCAAACATCTCATCCCGCAACCTTGCTGCCTCATTAAACTCAAGGGCTTTGGCGGCTTTGGTCATGCCAATGCGGGTGGCTTCTATGGTTTTTTCTAACTGGGCGCGGTTCATATATTCTACTATTGGGTCTGCCGCAAGGGACTGTTTTATCTCATCAGCATAAGGGGTGTAGCCGCCATCATTATACTCGTTATTGGCAACAGAGGTCTGCTGCATTATCTGTTCTTTTGATTTCAGAATTGTTTTTGGGGTGATGCCGTGTAGGTTGTTATACGCCATCTGTTTTTCGCGGCGGCGCTGGGTTTCATCAATGGTCCGCTGCATAGAGTCTGTGATTTTATCAGCATACATGATTACGGTACCGTTGATATTTCTGGCTGCCCTGCCGCTTACTTGTGTGAGGGCAGTTTGGCTACGGAGAAACCCTTCTTTATCTGCATCCAAAATGGCTACAAGAGATACCTCTGGCAAATCCAAACCTTCCCGCAAGAGATTAATCCCAATGAGCACATCAAACAAACCAAGGCGCAAATCGCGGAGGATTTCTACCCTCTCCAGCGTATGCACCTCTGAGTGGAGGTAGCGGCAACGCACTCCAAATTTGGTGAGGTATTTTGTGAGTTCCTCTGCCATGCGTTTAGTGAGGGTAGTTACCAAAACACGTTCATCCTTTTTCACCCTTTCATCAATCTGTTCCAGCAAATCATCAATCTGGGTTTGGGAGGGGAGTACAATAATTATGGGGTCCAGCAAACCCGTTGGGCGGATGACCTGCTCTGCAAAAACGCCTTCTACCATCCGCATTTCATAGTCGGCAGGGGTGGCACTTACAAAGATGGTTTGCTTGCCCATGCCCTCAAACTCATTGAAGTTAAGTGGGCGATTATCCATAGCAGCTGGCAGACGGAATCCATACTCTACAAGGTTGGTTTTGCGTGCCCTATCTCCTGCATACATAGCCCGCAATTGCGGCATGGTTTGGTGGCTTTCATCAATAAAAATCATGAAGTCATCGGGGAAATAATCCATCAGGCAAAAGGGGCGTTCCCCGGCGCTGCGGCGGTCAAAATAGCGCGAGTAGTTTTCAATGCCAGAGCAATAACCCAGTTCGCGAATCATCTCCAAATCAAAACTTACTCTTTCCTCCAGCCGCTTTGCCTCTTGGTATTTTCCCATTTGGTTAAAGTGCTCTACTTGCAAAACCATATCATCTTGTATCTCCCGTATAGCAACTTGCACGGTATCTGGCGCGGTAACAAAAAGGTTGGCGGGGAAGATGGTAATCATATCCCTCTCTTGTATTTTTTTGCCTGATTCTGCCTCTATCACTTCCAGCTTTTCTATCTCAT
>JAPLCZ010000161.1 GCA_026391915.1 Bacteroidota bacterium
CACCCTTCATATTTATGTATGCCTCTGCACTGCTAATAAAGCTATTTTGCAACAGCGTATTTTCTATATTTTTAAGTTGAATCCCTGAAATAGGGAAGCCAACAATTTGCTCTGTACCTTGGTTGGTGAGGGTATTCAGAATTTCTTTTTGAGAAACAAAATGGTATTCGTTTTCGTCTGTAATTAAAACATCTACACTCCTGCAATTAATGCTGGAGTGAGTAGCAGAAGCAAAAGAAAGAATGAACAATAAACATATACTCACGCCACCATAAATCCAGTACCGATGGGTTGCCTTTAGTTTGTTTTTGATAGCATCAATCCACTTTTTCATATTTATAGCGTAGCCATTTTAGGGGTGGATAGAATGGATTTTATTTGTGGCACAAGGCGGTCAATATCTCCTGCGCCAATGGTTACAAAAACTTCTGGGCGGTATTTTTCAATATCCGCAAGGAGTTCTTCCTTCTCTAGAAGTCTTTTACTTCCGTTGGAGATTTTATTATAAATAAGTTCGGAGGTTACACCTTCCATAGGTAATTCTCTGGCAGGGTAAATTGGTAAAAGGTAGGCTTTATCCAAAAGGGAAAGTGCTTGGGCAAAACCATCCGCAAGGTCTTTGGTACGGCTGAAAAGGTGAGGCTGAAATACACCCCAAATTTCTTTGTTGGGGTAGAGCATTCTAAGGGTTTTAATGGTTACTTCAATCTCTGTTGGGTGGTGGGCATAGTCATCCACAAAAAGACAATTATCGTTACTGATGATAATTTCAAAGCGCCTTTTCACTCCTCTGAAAGTTTTTAAAGCTTCATAATAAACAGAAGAATCTTTTACAAAATCTTTAACACAGTCAATAGCAGCAAGTGCATTTTCTATGTTATGATTTCCCGGAACTCCCAATTCAATATTGGGGAGAACCAAGTCTTCAACTATTGCATCAAAAACAAATTTGCCATTCTCTACTCTTATATTTTCTGCCCTTATTGCAGAAGATTTTTCTAACCCATATCGGGTACATCTTTGACTAATGTTGTGGCTAACCCCTACCCTATCCTGCAACAATAATGTTGTTTTTACCTGTGATGCAAACTGAAAATATGCTTTCTCTAATTCCTCAAAAGTGCCATAGATATCAAGGTGGTCAGGCTCTATAGAAGTGATGGCTGCCACATCAGGGAATAGGCGGTGGAATGAACGGTCATATTCATCTGCCTCTACAACTATTAGGTTGGCATCTTTAGTTTCTGAGTCAATAAAGTTAGTGGAATAGTTGGCTGCAATCCCTCCCAACAAACCATAAAACGGAACACCAGCAGTTTTCAAAATATGACTGATACAGGTTGCAGTACTGGTTTTCCCATGTGTGCCTGCTACTGCAATGGTTGTTTTTCCTTCGCATAAAGCAGCAAGAACTTCTGACCTTTTATGCACTGCAAAACCATTCTCTCTAAAATAATTTAATTCCGAATGATGCGCAGGAACAGCAGGCGTGTAAACCACCAAAGTAGTTGCTGAATTTTTAAAATCTTCACCTATCAAATTGATGTTGTCCTCAAAATGAATTGCCATCCCTTCAGCCTTCAATTCATCAGTAAGTGGTGAAGCTGTTTTATCAAACCCTGAAACCTGAAACCCATAGCTATTGCAGTAGCGCGCAATAGCACTCATGCCTATGCCGCCAATGCCAATAAAATAGATATGTGAGTATTGTTTCAGATTCATTTTAGTTGATATGAATAAGATTTATAAGTTCCTTAACAATATCTTTTGCGGCATCGGGTTTTGCAAACTTTTTTATGGCGTGCACCAAACCTTCATGCTTATTTTTATCATTGATAATAGTTGTAACTTCTGTAACTAAGCTGCTTTTTATTTCAGTATCTTTTACAAGAATTGCAGCTCCCTCTTTCGCCAATACCATAGCGTTTTTTGTTTGGTGGTCTTCTGCCACATTGGGTGAAGGAACAAGAATAACTGCCTTAGCTGCTAATGCCAATTCGGATATAGAAATAGCCCCAGCGCGTGATAGAACCACATCTGCCAAGGCATATGCGTAATCCATCCTTTCAATAAATGCTAAAGCTTTTACACCAGAAACATCTTTTACTTTTTCTTTAATAGGTTCAAAATAAAACTTACCTGTTTGCCAAAGTATTTGACATCCGTTATTAAGTAAGTCATAAAGGTTTTGCTGCACAGCCTCATTAATAGTTCTAGCACCAAGGCTACCGCCAATAATCAAAAGTGTAGGTTTAGTTTTATCCAACCCAAAGAAATTGGCAGCTTCTTCTTTAGGTATTTCATTTACTTTACTGAAATCACGAACAGGATTCCCGGTAACTGCCAACTTATTTTTAGGGAAATAATTTACCATTTCAGGATAGGCAACGCAGATAGTTTTTACATGTTTTGCCAAGACCTTATTCGTAATCCCGGGATAAGAATTCTGTTCCTGAATTAAGCCGGGAATTCCTCTGCGGGTTGCCATAAAAATGAGTGGCCCGCTTGCATAACCACCCACACCCACTACTGCCTGTGGCTTAAAATTCTTTATAATTGTCCTCACCTTTAAATAGCTTTTCAGCAGTTTAAAAGGCAGAGAAAGATTTTTCAATTTATTGTTTCTGTCAATTCCACTGATGTCAATTCCATCAATGGTGTAACCGTGTTGTGGCATTTTTTCCATCTCCATCTTACCATTTGCCCCAACAAAATGGATAGCACTATCTGGGTATTGACGGCGTATTTCGTCAGCAATAGCAAGGGCAGGATACACATGCCCGCCAGTGCCGCCACCGCTAATCAGAACTCTGATATTATTTAGTTCGCTATTACCCAATTTTCTACGTTTTCAAGGTTTTCTTTTTCTTCAATATCTCTGCTTACGCTAAGGATAATTCCAAACGCAAGACTTGTGAACCATAGGGAGGTTCCGCCCATACTTACCAACGGTAATGTCAACCCCGTCACAGGGAAAAGGTGCACCGCCACACCCATATTTATAAAGGCTTGCAGCACCAAACTAAAACTTAAGCCCACCGCTAGCAATGCCCCAAAAGCTTTAGGGCTATAGAGCACAATTCGGATACTCCTGTAAAGCAAAGTCAGGTAAAGCACCATCAATATTATCCCACCAATAGTTCCGTATTCCTCAATCACAATAGCAAAAATGAAATCAGCATAGGGGTTTGGGAGGAAGTTTTTCTGAATACTTTTTCCGGGTCCTTTACCCACTAACCCACCTGAGGCAATGGCAATATTTGCCTGTTGATTTTGATAAACTATTGTTTCATCTTTGTCATTAAGGTAGTGGTCAACGCGGCTAATCCAAGTCTCTACACGCCCAATGGGGTGCCCTGTAGATTTACCAATTTGGTGAGCCAGAAAAATAAAAATCCCTAAGGCAAGTCCAAATCCACCAAGGATAAAAAATATATGTTTAAGACTCATTCTGCCAATAAACATCAGCATAAGGCAAGTACCAAATAGTAATAAAGCAGTGGAGAGATTTGCTGGTGCAATCAAACCACAAATCACAAAAACGGCGGACATAATTGGCAGGGTTGCTTTCTTAAAATCAGTAATCACATCTTGCTTTTTAGAGAGCATTCTTGCCACAAACATTATCAAAGCAAGTTTTGCCAAATCAGAGGTTTGGAAACTCACGTTAATTACCGGGAGGGTAATCCATCTGTGCGCCTGATTAATGCTGGAACTGATGAAATAGGTAGCAAACAAAAGCGGAATGGAAACAATCAGAAGTATCTGTGCAATGCGTGAATAATATTTGTAGTTGATGGTGTGCGCGCCATACATAAACATTAATCCCAACGCCATCAAACCAAGATGTTTAAAGAGATAATATTCTGTATTACCCGCCTGATATTTATAGGCAATGGTGCTTGTGGAACTATACACCGCAAGCATAGAAAATAAGGATAGCAATATCACTATCATCCATATCACCATATCTCCCTTAGTGCGGGAAACAAGCCAATCCATTGATGCTATCTTTTTCTTTTCAGTCATGTTTTTATAAACTCAAAACTTGTTGTTTGAACTGCCTGCCGCGGTCTTCAAAATTTTGGAATAAATCAAAACTTGCACATGCTGGGGAAAGCAAAACGACATCACCCGCTTGGGCAATTTCTGCCGCCTGAGTGATGGCTTCTTTCATGGAGTGTGCATCCACAATTGTTTTTACATCACCACCAAATTCCTGATGAAGTTTGTCGTTGTCCTTACCCAAACAAATAAGGGCACGTACGCGTTCCCGCACCAACGGTTTTAGTTGGTCATAATCATTGCCTTTATCCACGCCACCAGCAATCCAGATAATCTGGCGATTCTGAAAACTTTCCAGCGCATACCAAACCGAATTTACGTTGGTGGCTTTGCTGTCATTTACATAATCCACATCATTAATTCTGGCGATATGTTCCAGCCTGTGTTCCGCATTCTGAAAGCTTTTCAGGCTTTCGCGGATAACTTCTTTGCGCACATCAAGGATGCGTGCTACAACCCCGGCCGCCATGGTATTATAGCGGTTGTGAGTTCCTCTGAGTGATGAATCTTTCATGTTTATTTCTATTTCGTTTTTGTTAGTTAGTCCTATAATTATGTTGTTATTTTCTATTGAATAAGCTCCAGGAAATGTTTCATTCTTTACACTGAAAGGCAATAGGCGGGATGCCGGTTTGTGCGCTGCTAAATATTGCATGGTGGTTTCATCATCTGCACAGAAAATGAAATAATCCGATGCTCCTTGCGCGTGGGTAATTTTGAATTTTGATTTGATGTAATTCTCTACCTTATAATCGTAGCGGTCAAGGTGGTCAGGGGTAATATTGGTGAGTACCGCAATATGATTTTTGTAGTAAATCAAATCATCTAATTGGAAAGAACTAAGCTCCAAAACATAGTAATCGTAACTGTCCTCCGCTACAGATTTCGCAAAACTTTTACCTATGTTTCCAGCCATACCCACATTCAATCCGCCATTTCTCAGGATGTGGTAAGTGAGCAAAGTAGTAGTGGTTTTTCCATTGGTTCCGGTGATGCCAATTAAGGTGGCATTGGTGAACCAAGAACCAAATTCTATCTCTGAAATAATTGGGATATTTTTCTCAATCGCTTTCTTCACCATTGGTGCTTTGTGCGGTATCCCCGGGCTTTTGATGATGAGGTCTGCAGCAAGGATTCTTTCTTCAGTATGCAGCCCTTCTTCAAAACTTATATTGTATTTGTTGAGGTCAATTTTATATTCATCAGTGATAGTGTTAAGGTCAGACAAAAAAGTATCGTACCCTTGCTTTTGAGCAAGGATGGCAGCACCTGTTCCGCTTTCGCCGGCACCGAGTATTACGATATTTTTAATGCTGTCTTTCAACCTATCTTATTTTTAAAGTGATGATGGTGAGTATGGCAAGGAATACAGAAACAATCCAAAAGCGGGAAACAATTTTGGCTTCATGATAATTTAACTTTTGATAGTGATGATGTAATGGAGACATTTTAAAAATCCTTCTCCCCTCACCATATTTTTTCTTGGTATATTTAAAATAAGCCACCTGCACCATCACTGATAAATTCTCCACTAAAAACACCCCGCACAAAACTGGAATCAGTAATTCTTTACGAATCATAAGGGATAATGTTGCAATCAATCCACCCAACGCAAGGCTGCCAGTATCACCCATAAAAACCTGTGCAGGATAGGCGTTAAACCATAAAAAGCCAACGCAAGCCCCAATCAAAGCACCAGAGAAAATCACCAGCTCACCAAGATTTGGGATGTACATAATATTTAAATAATTCGCAAAAATGGTATTGCCAGAGAGGTATGCAAAAATTGCTAAAGTAAAAACTACAATGGCTGAAACCCCTGCGGCCAATCCATCCAACCCATCTGTAATATTTGCCCCGTTAGATACAGAAGTTATGATTAATATAACGATGGGGATATAAATCAACCATGCATAATCTCTGTAGTTATCACCTATAAAAGAAAGGATTTTTGCGTAATCAAATTCATGCTCTTTATAGAAAGGGATTGTTGTTTTGGTAGATTTACTTTCTGTGATAGCGTAGGTCTCTCCTTCTCTAACAACAGTCTTTACCACCTTAGCAGTAGGATGGGTTTTTAGATATTCAGTTACCTGTGCTTGCTTAACAGTTTGGTGTATCACTACTTCCTGATTAAAGTACAGAGTAGCCCCTACAATCAACCCCAAACCCACTTGCCCCATCACTTTAAATTTACCTGCAAGCCCCGCTTTATTTTTCTTGAAAACTTTAATATAGTCGTCAATAAAACCAATTAAGCCCAACCAAACTGTGCTTAACAAAATCAGCCAAATATATACGCTACCCACTTTTGCAAAAAGCAAAG
>JAPLCZ010000174.1 GCA_026391915.1 Bacteroidota bacterium
CCATATTTTTTTCCATTTATCACTTCTTCTTTATCCAGATTTTGGTCAACTTCATTGGATAAATTATTTACCCAAAAACCATTGTATTGAGGGTTTTTGGTTACGTTAAAACTTGCAGTGCCTGACTCTGAAATGCAGAGTTTATAGTAAACTGTAATCGGCTCACCCACCACCGCAGAAGTTTTATCAGCCCCTACCAAAATAAAATTTTTCTTGCCATAGGTTGATGCATTTCCATTAACCCCCGCTGTAGCATCTTTCACTGACTTTATGGGGATAGAATTGGATTTTATAATCCGCCCATTCACGGTAATCCTTGCCGGGTTCAAAACAAAATTTCCAATTTTTTTGGCTTTTAAAACCACAGATAAAGTGGTGTAGCCACTCCTCCTCCCATTAATTATTTCCTGCACATTGCTCTCATAAGGGCCACTAATTCTGAGAAACTGATTCATGTTATCCGGCAGTGCAAAATCATACACTGAGCCTTCGGTAAAAGTCCAAGTTACGGTGAAGGATTCATTCTCCATAACCACGGTTTTATTGGCAGTAGCAGTGAATTTTTGGGCGTTGGATAGGGTGGGGAGTAGCAGGAAGAGTAATGTGAAAATTCTAAGAATATTATAAACAGAGATGCTTCGTGCCTCAGCATGACACCAAGCGCCCTTGTCATGCTGAGGCACGAAGTATCTCCTTTCATCCTGACCTTCTTGATGGCTTTGATATTTATTCTCCATTACCATTCCTTTCCTCCCTTCTGTTTTTGCGGTTCACCATTATTATTTCGCAAGCGTTTGTGCACTTTTTCTTCTTCATTTTTTAAAGCATCAAGCAGCTTTTTCACCTCATCATCTCCCGACTTTGGTTGCTGCTTTTCTTTGTTCTTATCTTCTTTGGGTTTGTTGTTTTGCTTCTGGTTTTTCTTATCATCTTTTGGCTTTTCCTGCTCACTTTGTTTCTTTTTTCGGAGGGCGTAAGAGAGGTTATATTTTGCCTCAGCATCTGTTGGGTTTAGCTTTAAAGATTCTTTGTAATACTTAATTGCCATATCGTTTTTCTTGGCTTTGAGGTTGGCATTGCCAAGGTTGTAAAACGCCTTTGCTTTGGTGGATTTATCTGTGCTGTTATTAGCCGCAGCCTCAAACTTTTCTGAGGCGCCATTGTAGTTTTTTTGTTGGTAAAGGGCATTGCCAAAATTATAAGAAACCAATGGAGATTTACCATCATTCTCTGCGGCATGAACATATTTTTTGCGGGCTTCTTCGTACTCTTTTGCCTTGTATTTTTCGTTACCTTTTTTGAGGTAATAATCTGCCATCTGCGCATTTACTTGCATCACAGAAATCATCAAAATGAAAATCAAGATTACATTCTTCATGCTGCTAAATCCTCCTTTATTTCTTTAGACTTTTTATTCCTAAAATTCATTTTAAGTGGACTCATAAATTCAATACCCAACAACATCAAAGCTGCAAAAATAAACCATTGAAAATGGCTGGTATAATCAGAATATATTTTTGCTATGCCTGTTTGTTTTTGCAGTTTATCTAATTCCGAAGAAAGCTTTTTGTGGATGTCCGGCGTGATAGTCCAATCTCTTTCATTGTTTTATTTTGGAGGCGGCTCACTACTTTTTGCCCCTCCTCATTAAGTTGATAGTTGCCTGCAAATGCCCCATTTTCCAACAAAGGAATTAACCCACCAGTAGTAGTGCCCACCCCAACAGTATAGATTTTTATATTCTCCTTTGCTGCGTTTTTAGCTGCTGTTGCCGCATTGCCTTCCGTCTCTTCTCCATCACTCATAAGCACCATTACTTTGCTGGCTTTGGTTTTTATATCAAGTGTGGAGATGCCCAATTGTATAGCATCTGCAATGGCAGTTCCCTGCGTGCCCGCCATATTTGTGTTGAGGGAATTCAAGAAAAGTTTTGCTGCCGAATGGTCACTTGTTAAGGGCATTTGAAGATACGCATTCCCTGCAAAAACTACTAAAGCAATCCTATCATTTGGGCAGTTATCAATCATCTTTTCGGCAAGCAGGCAAGTGCGTGTGAGCCTATCAGGTTGCACATCGCGGGTTTGCATACTGCGCGAAATATCAATGGCAAATACGATATCCAACCCACTTTTATTTACCTCTTCCTCTTTGCCGGCAGTCTGCGGATTTGCCATAGCAAGTACCAATAAAACATAGGCGGCTGCCGCAAGATAAAATCTCCTTTTAATGTTTTTCAACTCAGTAAAATTCCCGATTTGTTTCACCAAATCATACTCACCAATTAGTGCTAAACTCTGTTTGCGCCAGCGCAGATACAGCCAAAAGCCCAACCCTATTGGCACTAATGCCAGCAGGTAAAAAAGGTTTTCTATTTGGCTGAATTGAAACATTTTTTAGATGGAATAATTGATGGTTCGTGTATAAAAAAGCCTCAGTAAAATCTCCAACAAAAGCAATAGAGAGGCAAGGTAAGCAGGTAGGTAGAACTCCTCAGAATAATTATTGTATTTGGCTGATTGAATCTTTGATTTCTCCATCTTATCAATCTGAGAGTAGATATTTTTTAGCGTTTCTGCATCTGTAGCACGGAAGTATTCTCCCCCTGTCATCTTCGCAATTTTGGTAAGTAAAACTTCATCAAGGCTTTGGTCTGCTGGTTGTTTTTGCCCCGTAAGCGGGTCAATGCCGCCCTCAAGGCTGCCCACCCCAATAGTATAAACTCTAATCTTTAGTTTCTGTGCAACTTCTGCCGCCGTCATTGGGTCAATAAACCCAGCGTTGTTGATGCCATCCGTAAGCAGAATAATCACCTTACTTTTTGTTTTGCTTTCCCGCAGCCTATCCGCCGCCGTTGCCAGCCCCATCCCTATGGCAGTGCCATCTTTCAGCATCCCACTTTGTATGGAGGGGATGAGAGTTTCCAGCACCCCGTGGTCTGCCGTTAATGGGCAAAGCGTAAAACTTTCTCCTGAGAAAATCACCAACCCAATCCTGTCATTAGTGCGGTTGCTTACGAATTTCAGCACCACCTTTTTGGCTGCCTCCAGGCGGTTAGGCACAAAATCCTGACCCATCATTGAGCCCGAAACATCAAGGCAGGAGACAATATCAATCCCATCTTTATCCAATGGTGTTGCCCCACCATCTGTTTGCGGCCTTGCCAATGCTATTATTAGAAATACAAAACAAGCCAGCCGCAGCAGGTATAGATTTTTATATACTGAATACTTTTGTGAGCCCGCATAATGCCGCACCCCTGCATCTGTAGGGATGCTAAAAGCCCCCTCATTTTTCTTTAGCCTTTTATGATAATAATAAAAGAATAGCGGCACCCCTGCCAGCAAAAGCAGCAGCCACGGGTGCGCAAAATGTATATCTGTAGTAAAGGGTAGCAAAGCAGTTATTAACTCCTGCGAATTTCGCAAAGATTAATCCTAAAATGGAAGTCGTTAAAAGGTGTGATGCAATCTCCCTACATTTGCACTCAAAACAAACTGTTTATAGCAATACATGAACATTCGCACTAACTGGACTCTTGCAGAAGTCCGTGAAATTTATAACCGCCCTTTGCTTGATTTGGTATTTGCTGCCGCTACTGTGCATCGGGAAAACGATAGCTATGCAGAGGTGCAGGTGAGTAGCCTCATCTCTATAAAAACGGGGGGCTGCAAAGAGGATTGCTCTTATTGTCCGCAGGCAGCGCGCTACAGCACAGGGGTGGAAGTGGAACCGCTGATGACAGTGGAAAAAGTGAAGGCAAGGGCAGAGGTTGCTAAGGCTAACGGGGCATCGCGCCTATGCATGGGGGCTGCGTGGCGTGAGGTGCGGGATAACAAAGATTTTGACCGCGTGCTGGAGATGGTTTCTGAGGTTAATGATATGGGATTGGAGGTTTGCTGCACCCTGGGGATGCTTACTTATGAGCAGGCTGAGAGGCTGAAAGAGGCGGGGTGTTTTGCCTATAACCATAACATAGATACCAGCAGCGATAACTATAATAACATCATCACTACCCGCACTTTTGAGGACAGAATTAACACCCTAAACAATGTGCGCAAGGCAAAGCTGAGTGTGTGCTGCGGCGGCATTGTGGGCCTTGGGGAAACGGATGATGACAGGATAAAAATGTTGCACACCTTAGCCACTATGGAGGCGCACCCCGATTCTGTACCCATCAACGCTTTGGTGGCCATTGAGGGCACACCACTGGAAAATAATCAACGTGTAAATATTGATGAAATGCTACGCATGATTGCTACTGCAAGAATCCTGATGCCAAAGAGTGTGGTGAGGCTATCTGCGGGTAGAAATGAAATGAGTTTGGCAGAGCAGGCCATGTGTTTTATGGCGGGGGCCAACTCCATTTTTGCAGGAGAAAAATTATTAACCACACCCAATCCAGATTTTGATGTGGATATGCAAATGTTTAAAACATTAGGCCTCAAAGCACGCAAACCTTTTAAAGATTCTACTGCCAATACCCCACAAACCCTTAGCTACGGTGGCTAATCAAAACACCTTTGATGCTTTGTTGCAAACAAAACTTGACGAAAGAAAAAGCAACAATTTATACAGGAGTTTACAGCATGTGGGGGGTAAGATTGATTTCAGCTCCAACGATTATTTAGGCTTTGCGAAATTGGCAATGGTTGGTGACAATTGGCAAGTTTTAGCCTCATCCGTCCTTCGGACATCCCGCCTAAGCGGGAAGAGGGGAAAAGCTCCTAAGTTACTGATGTTCCATATTGTCCCTCTCCTTTGGAGAGGGGTTGGGGTGAGGCTAAAAAAGAAACTTGCTGACACACCAAACTCTTCCTCTGGGGCAACAGGCTCAAGATTAATTTCAGGGAATAGCATAGAGGCAGAGGAGGCGGAAGAGGCAGTAGCCCACTTCCACAAAGCAGAAGCAGCATTGATTTTTAATTGCGGATACATGGCTAATGTAGGTTTGTTTTCTACTATTGCAGGGAAGGGTGATACGGTGATTGTGGATGAATTTGTTCATGCTTCTATCATTGATGGCATACGGTTAAGCAATGCCAATAAATTTAATTTCAGGCATAATAATATTGAAGATTTAGAACTCAAATTAAAGAAGTCAACAGGGAATAAATTTGTTGCAATAGAGTCCATCTATTCTATGGATGGTGATGAAGCACCCTTGCAAAAAATTACAGATTTATGTGAGAAATATAATGCCCAATTAATAGTGGATGAAGCCCACGCCACAGGGGTTTTAGGAACTCATGGAGAAGGTTTAGTTTGCAAACTCAACCTCCAAAAGAAAGTATTTGCATGTGTTTATACTTTTGGTAAAGCCATGGGTTTGCATGGCGCTGCGGTAACAGGAAGCACCACTTTAAAAAACTACCTCATCAACTTTGCACGACCTTTTATTTACTCCACAGCATTGCCGCCTTATACCTACAGGCAAATAACAAAAGCTTATGAATTATTGCCCACAGCCAATAGAGGAAATTTGTTTGAGTTGGTTGGCTATTTCAGGAAATCAATTGAGGGAATAAAAGGGATTTCTTTTATAGAAAGTCAATCACAAATACAAGGAATTATGGTGGGTGATAATGCCAAAGCAAAGGCTTTGTCAGAGCATCTTTTCAGCAAAGGGATTTATGCAAAAGCCATCCTCTCACCTACTGTTTCTGTGGGAACAGAGAGACTGAGAATTTGTCTGCATAGCTTTAACACAGAAACTGAAATTGATTTGTTACTTCGTGAAATTAAAAGTTTTGTAGGATGAGCATTAGCATTGTTGGCATCCATACCGGCATTGGCAAAACAATTTGTTCTGCCATTATTTGTGAGGCTTTGGGCTATGATTACTGGAAGCCTGTGCAAGCAGGTTTACAGGATACGGATACTGAATTTATCAGAGAAAATGTTAGCAACCCACGCTGTATTATTCACCCCGAAAAATACAAACTCCAAATGCCTGCCTCGCCCCATTATGCCGCGGCATTGGAGGGGATAGAAATAAAAAGAGAAGACTTCTTTCTGCCATCAACCCAGAATAAAATAGTGGTAGAAACCGCAGGCGGATTAATGAGTCCACTTGCCAAAGGTTTTTTGAATATTGATTTGGTTGAATACCTAAAACTTCCTGTGGTTTTGGTTTCTAATAATTATCTCGGGAGTATTAACCATACGCTACTTACTTATGAAGCTTTAAAAGAAAGAAATATCCCTATAAAAGGGATGGTTTTTATAGGAGAGCCAACCCCGGCCACAGAAGAATTTATTTTGGAACACACAGGCTTGCCTTTGCTTTTTTCTATTCCTGTTTTTAAGAAAATTAATAAAGAAAGTATTCATCAATTTGCGGCAAATCTTAAAGTAAAATTATGATGGAAGATATAGCAGCAAACCCCATCTGGCACCCTTTCACGCAAATGAAAACTGCTAATCCTCCCATCCATATTGATAGGGCTGAGGGCAGTATTCTTTTCGCCAAAGATGGCAAAGAATATATTGATGCTATCTCATCTTGGTGGGTGAATATTCATGGGCATGCAAACCCTTTTATAGCAAAAGCTATTGCAGAGCAAGCCCTCAAATTAGAGCAGGTAATCTTTGCAGGATTCACTCATGCACCTGCTATTGATTTGGCGAATAACCTCCTCAAAATCCTTCCTGATTCCATCACCAAAATCTTCTATTCTGATAATGGTTCTACTGCTGTGGAGGTTGCCATAAAGATGGCATTACAGTATTGGCATAATCAAGGAGTCCATCACAAAACTAAACTTATTGCTTTTGAAAATGGCTACCATGGTGACACCTTTGGGGCAATGAGTGTGGGTGCAAAAAGTACTTTTAACGCTGCTTTTGAAAAGCATTTATTTCAGGTAGAATACATCCCCACCCCCCATGAAAATAATTTTGAAGCCGTAAAAGAGCAACTCAAAATTTTATTAAAGAATGAAGATGTTGCTGCCTTTATTTTTGAGCCTTTGGTGCAGGGCGCAAGCGGAATGTTAATGCATAACCCAGAACATTTGGATGCCTTAATCCAACTCACAAAACAACACAATGTGCTTTGCATTGCTGATGAAGTAATGACGGGCTTCGGCAGAACAGGGAAAAACTTTGCAACAGATTATCTGCAAAATAAACCCGACATCATCTGCCTTTCCAAAGGGATTACAGGAGGTTTTATGCCCCTTGGCGTTACCGCATCTTCGCAAAAAATATATGATGCCTTTTATGCTGATGCCAAAGAAAAAACCTTTTATCATGGGCATTCTTATACTGCCAATCCATTGGCTTGCGCTGCGGCAAATGCGAGTTTGCAATTGCTTTTAAGTGATGATTGCCAATCTCAAATTAAGAATATAATTAGTCAACACACTGCCTTTGCAGCTTCCCAGCAACACGAATCCTTCATCAAAGAAATACGACAAACAGGAACCATCCTCGCCATAGAACTCAACACCGCAGAGGGCTCTTCTTACTTCAATACCATCCGTCATGAAGTATATGATTTCTGCATTGAGAATGGGGTTCTTTTGCGCCCTTTGGGCAATGCGGTTTATATCATGCCTCCCTATTGTGTAACTTCGGCGGAGCTAAATAAAATATATCAGGTCATCAAAAGCCTTATCAATACTTTTAAAGAAAAATATGCAAGCCCTCATTGATAAAATAGTAGCCCAACCCGCACTCCACTCCCGCTGGCTCAATACCCTTAGCATGATGGAAAATGCAGGCGCCAAAAAAATTAAGAATTGCGAAGACCCCATCTTTGTCAATGAAATTATCCTCAAACATGCCGCTGAGGAAGCCCGCCATGCCTACTATCTCAAAAAACAGATTAATAAGATTGAAGAAAAGGCTTGCCCTACTTATGAGAAAAGATTTCTGCTGGCGCCCAACACCAGCTATAACTACCTCAATATGCTGGATGTTAAAATCTGCAAATACCTAAAATCTAATTTCGGCTACACCCACCACAAACTAAAATATGCCGCCTACCTTTTGGTTACTTATGCCATTGAGGTGCGTGCCGATGAGCTTTACCCCATCTACCAAAATTCACTGAATGCCACACAAAGTTCGGTAACTGTTAAAAGCATTATTGCCGAAGAAAAAAACCATCTGGAGGAAATGACTAACCAGCTCAAAGAATTTTCTAAAGACTGGGAAGCCCTTACCCAACACGCCTTAAAAGTGGAAGAAGAATTATTTAACCTTTGGCAGGAGGAGTTGGAAATAGAAGTAGCTAAAAAGTAAAGAATCCAAATCTTACCTTTGGCAAAAAACTAACACCATGTTGTACTTAGTTAGCGCACTACCAGGTTGGCTTTTATGGCTTATTATTTTTGCTTTATTATCCGGCTTTTCTTTGTTAGGATTAAGTTTTCTTAGAAGAAAATTACCCGAAACTCTTCTTGCCAAAAGCCATGATGTTGCCGGATTTTACATTAGTATTCTTGGGGTATTATATGCGGTGATTTTGGCATATGGAGTTATAGCAGTTTGGGAAGATTATGCCGATGCAGAAAAGAATTTGCAAAAGGAAGCAAGTGCTATTGCTGATATTTACCGTGGCAGTTTGGCGTTTGGTAATCCTTTTAAAGATGAACTTAAAAACCACTTGCGTAACTACACCAATGCAGTAATTAATGATGAATGGAAGGAACTTGGATTTAGGAAAAATGAATCAGGTGAAGCGATGCATAATTATAATGCGCTTCATTATCATATCAATCAGTTTAACCCAGTTTCGGAAAGAGAGAAGATAGCTTATGCCAACATATTAATTCACCTCAATACACTCTCAGAAGCCAAGAGAACCCGCTTGCAGGATAGTAAATCCTCCATGGAGTATGTGGTTTGTGCTGTTTTTTGGAGCTTTTATGACAATGGCTTTTACTTTATTTTTCAGGGTAGAAAATTTTAAGGTGCAGGCGATAATGGTCTTATTCCTTAGCACAATGATTAGCCTTACGCTATATGTTATTATCTCCCTTAGCTATCCTTTTAACGGTGCATCTGCGCTAAAGCCGGAACCTTTTGAGTGGATAATAAAAAACACTTTTGTGCATACAGATTCTTTGGATAAAACAAAAAAGCCTACACTATAAGTGCAGGCTTTTGTTATGCAGTTTTAAGAAAATTTATAACGGAACGTAGCCTGTTTGTAGCACTACTTTTTGCCCCTCTGCAGAAAGAATGAAATCAACAAATCCTTTTACCTGAGCCTCTTTTTTGGTGAGGTAATAATAGAATAAAGGGCGGCAAATAGGGTAGGTTTTATTCTTTGCATTTTCAACACTTGGCTCTACGAATTTTTTGCCATCATAAGATACATGAAGGGCGGTAACTTTAGGAGTAAGATACGCCAAACCCACATAACCAATAGCACCTTTAGTTTGGGAAACAGATTGCACAATGTCACCAGTAGCAGGTTTGTTTAGCACGGTAGAAGCATAGTTCTTTTTGTTTAATACATGTTCTTTAAAGAATTCATAAGTACCTGAACTAGACTCACGGCTGTAGGCAACAATTACCATATCATCTCCACCAACGTCTTTCCAGTTTTTTATTTTGCCTGTAAAGATTCCTTCAATTTGGGCTCTGGTAAGTTGCTTTACTTTATTGCCTGGGTTAACAATTACTGCCAATGCATCTTGCGCTATGATTACTTCTTTAAAAGCTCTTCCGCTTTCGGAGAGTTTTAGTTTTTCATCCATCTTTAGTTTGCGGGAGCTCATGGCAATATCACAAGTGTTATCCAATAATGCCGTGATTCCAACACCACTACCACCTCCTGTAACGGAGACTTTAGTTTTGTTTTTCTTCATAAATGTTTCTGCTTCTTTTTGGGAAAGCGGCAGAACGGTATCACTACCTTTTAGTTTGATTTGGGCTTGAGTTGCAACACCTGCTATAAGGATGGCAACTGTCAATAATAGTTTGTTCATATTTTTTGTTTGTATTTTTTAATTAAAATTTATAAGTAACGCGAAGTGTGAAAACATCATCCTTTAAATCAATGCCACGAATATCAGTTCCGGTGCCAGTGGTAAATCCTTTTAAGGTTACTTTCTCATTTTGCACCATTGAGTAATAGGCTGTAATTTTAGTGTGCTCATCAAACTTAAAGATATAACCAGCGCCCATTGTGGTGTATTTAACATCGGCATTGGTGAATTTGGTTGCAGAAGTTAAATCAGTATTACTGAGTTTAAGATTAGGGTCATACCAATCATATCTTACCACTAATTGATGCCTTGTATCCAAGATGTTTTGTACCCAATAAAAGTACGCAGCGTCAAAATTACGGTTGTATAAATTACCAGGAAGTTGGGTAGCACTATGCACTGATGTGGCAGCGGTACCGGGTTCCCATCCATTCATATATTCACCACGGAAGGTGGTTAAACCAATAAGCCAGTCAATAGTTATTTGTGCATCTGCACCATAAATTTCTTTCCTCACAATAGGATTGTTGCTGGCAACAGCTGTAGAATCCCAAACTTTTTTACCACTGACATCTGTAGTTATTTTATCATAAACGGTTTTGCCAAAAGTCCTCACACCACCGTTGTAATAAGAGCCCCCAAAACTTACTTTAAGCCTCTCATTCATTAATGATTTTGTGATATGCATATTACCAATAAAATCCTTTTGGTAATCGTAATCAGCCACCGTGGTACCTGTGCCGTTAAACATTCCACCTTCTATTTTAAACCAGTTAAAACGCGATTCTTTATTAGGCTGAAAGGTTACCATTGCGCCTAAATCCCTCTCACCTGGGAATATAGTTTGGATAAAGCGGCTGCGGTCTGGTGTTTCCCTTGTAGATGATGAAGCACTTATTTCATATCCAAAAGGGCGGTAAAAAGAACCAATCTGGAAAGAGAAAGAACGGATAAAGGGGTCAGTGAATCTTGCATAAGCATCTTTAAGTGCTACCGCGCTTCTTTCTTGAATGTCAATCTCTGCTACAAACTTACTAAGGCCATCTTCGTAAGTAGTTTTAAGGCGGGTTTCCCTCACCATAAATCTTTTATCTACGCCGGGGGCAAAAGCACCTCCCTCAAAACTTGGGATGCCGGGGGCTTGTGCTATTTGATATTGTGCCAATACGTGCCCAGTTAATTTCAAATGTTTTAGCACCTCAAAATCACCTCTGAGGTTATCTACTTTGTTATTTACGGAGTCAATGGCAGGGTCTATTACCACTGTAGTTGTTGAGTCATCGCCGTCTGTTTGGGCAAATAAACTTCCAGAGTTGGTAAGGAACAATGCTACAAATGCAAAAATGCATGAGGTTTTGCGAAGAGAGAATTTTTGTGTTTTTAACATACTGTGTTTTTGTGTGTTTTAAGCAGGTTTTTGTTAAATGTTTAATAATAAATTAACGATTACAAAACACTCTATTAACATTAACCACTATGTTAATTTAATGTTAAGAAATTGTTATGTAGTAAAAGTGGCTGTAAGAGGGAACTTGCCGAACCAAGCACCCTTCGACAAGCTCAGGGTAACAAAGCTCATTTTTTTAGCCTCACCCCAACCCCTCTCCAAAGGAGAGGGACAACAAGGAATGACAGTAACTTAGGAGCTTTTTCCCTTCTCCTTTGGAGAAGGTGTCCGAAGGACGGATGAGGCTAAAAGCAACCAATTCTCATTAACTACAGGAATAAACCTTTGGGGTTATAGCAAGCTCTCAATCTCAAAAAATGGGCTTGCTGTAATAATAAATACAACTACTACTTTTTAAGAATTAATAAGACTTGGGAGGGTGTTACCTTCCACCCATAGTATTTGAAATTAACCTAATTGCTTTTGGCACCGAACCAAAAGCATCCTCTATTTTTTCAGGGGAAGCACCCCTGCCATTTCTCCAATTACATTTACCAATTCTGCATTGGATGGAACTACAATTTTGGTATTATCCATCAGCGATTTTTCAACTGCTTCTATTTTTCTGAGAATTTGAGCATTGCCAATAAAGTATTTTTCTGCGGCTTCATTCACTAACTGAATTGCTCCGGCTTCGCCTTCCGCTTCTAAAATTCTGGATTGTTTTATTCCTTCAGACCGCTTAATGGCAGCACGTTTTTCTCCATCTGCTTTGGTTTCTATTGCAGTGGCAAAATCTATAGCCGCCATTTTTTCATTCTCAGCTTTCACTATTTTATTCATGGTTTCCTGCACGTCCTTGGGCGGGTCAATTTCTTTTAACTCTGCCCGTACTATATCAATTCCCCAACTTTGTGTTTCTTCCTTTAGTGTAGCAAGAAGCTTTACATTTATCTTTCCCCTCTCACTATTTGCAGATTTTAAAGTCATGGTTCCTATAATGTTCCTTAGGGTAGTCCTTGCCAAATTCACTATTTGGTATTGGATATTATTGACATTGTATTGGGAGCTTTTTATACTCTCTTCATCAGGTTTTAGCTTAAAATAAATCTGTGCATCCACAGAGGCATTAAGATTATCATTGGTAATAATCTCCTGCTTATCTGCATTTATCATTTGTTCTGTAATGTTTACCTGATACATTCTATCTATAAAAGGTATCACCCAATTGTAGCCATAGTTGGCAAAGCGGTGGTATTTACCAAGCCTCTCTACAATGCCTCGATGGGTGGGTCTTACAATTCGGATTCCTATAAGGAAAAAGAAGAAAATAACGCCGCAAATAACTGAACCAGTAAGTAGCATATTTTATTTGTTTTTTAGTGAGTACATCCTCGCTTTGTTTTTTTGGGATGCAATAGAACAAAGGTATTTACTTTATTTTGAGATTTGGATAACTTTTAAAAAGTACTCAAATCTTAGTAATCAAAATCCCGTGACTCTCCTGCTAATTCTCTACCCCTAAGTATGGCGTTATAATGCCAATCTCCATATTTATCTTTTTCCAGTTCATGAAATAAACCCATTTCTTTATCCAATTTATATTGCTCAAAAGCTGGGGGCAGAGTGTTTACGATTTCTGCTACTTTTACTTTGTGTACTTGCAGTTCAATAGTTTCTGCTATTGTAGTTGTGGTAGGTATGGCTGGCGTTTCTGATGAACGGGAAAGTATTCTTATGCGTTCTTGCAGCCCTTCTACATGGTTTGATGTTTCTGAAATGCCTTTATATTTTCTATACAAATCCTTCATTTCATCCGTATCAAAGGTATTTACAAAGTAATTGATATTACCATCCTGGTTAGAGAGGTATGGGCGGGGGTCAACTTTAGATACATATAGCTCTGGATTTTCTTCACGTTTTCTTTTATTTTCTTCCATCCAAAGTTTAATATAATATCTTTCTTTTTCTCCTTTTACATCTGGTAAGTTCATGTACATTGCAGCTCCGGTTCTGCCGTTATGAAAGTCATACCACTCAGGGAAAGGGCGAATGGCAGTTTCCGAATCCTGAGAGATTTTTATCCCATCGTAATCCTGCCATGGCATAATGAATCTCTCAAGAAATTCTACATTAAAAGATTGGAGATATTGCGTATACATCTCTATATCATTTTCATTAATCTCAGAAATAAATGGGCATTGCATTATGTTATTCTCCCAAAAACTAAAATCTTTTGATGTTCTTACTTCTGGTATTTCCAACTGCCCTGCCCGCCATAGGCATTGGGCATCAAAGAGTTTTTTTTGTTGTATTTCTCCCAGGCATCTTGTGGCATCATCAAGCCATCGCATCTCTTCTCTTTCAACCCATTCTTTATTATTTGGCCCATACTCCAACCAACTTACTTTCTCTCTGGCATATTCATCTGTAAAACCATCTCTGCTATCCGGATATGTTCTTTCTAAAATTGATTGGAAAGTAGGGTTTTGTTTAAGTTGCTCTCTTATTTCAAGGAATTTCTCCAACCTCCATAAGGCTTTGTCTCTATCTTCTTGTGGATACATTTTCTACTTTTTAAAGAGGTTTTCTGTTTTTATAAAATCAAAATTCTCGGGTTCGCCTTTAAATTTTCTTGCTTCCAAAACTCTTTCTCTGATTGTTCTATGGCTTGGGCTTATTTCAGTTCTGTGCCCTCCTTTATATTTCATGCTAAAGATTTCTCCTGCATCCCGTGCTTTTTTGTATTCATCAATTACTTCTAACAAAGCTTCATTTATTTTTCTTTCTTCGTTGAGTTCTGCTGCGGTTTTTACAGCTACCTTCCAATCATCATTTTCTTCTATCTCTATTCCATCGGCATTAAGCTCTCCTATGCTTAGTTCTAATTCAAAATCATCTGTTGGGTTATCCTCATGCCATTTTTTATGGTATTTGCAAAGCATTTGGTTGTTGTGGTCTTCCACTAATGCCACTATTTCCTTCATTAGTTTTGTATCATAAGTTGATAGATGTTCATACTTCACCCTTTTAGCTTCTCTTTCCTCCCATAATCTATCACTCTCCTCATCCCATAATTTTTTTTCTTCGGGGTGTTCTCTAAAGTATTCGCGTTGCTGGCGATTAAGGTGGCGTATAGTTTTTTGGTCTTCTTCACTTAGTGTGGGGTAATAAATTTCTGTACTCCAAATATCAAGGTAATCATGAAGCACCTCTAACCTATACATAGGTAAATCCATTAAGCCTTTTGTGCCAAAGCGGTTGTCGTAAAACTCAAACCAATCGCATAGTTGGTTTTGGTTATCTTCTCCATTTAATATCTTAAATAGATGATAATGCTCCAACACCAATCTTGGGGTTCTTTCCCATTCCTTTTCTTCTTTTTCTATTGCCCTGAAATCTAAATAACATTGTATTTCTTCATCCGTTATAGGATTTATTAGTGGGTGCAATTCTGGTGAAATAGCCCAATCAAATAGGTCTTCGGGTACACCTACCCCTTCAATATCTATCTTGCCTGTAGCCCATTGGCAAAGCAGATTGAAGATTTTTTATAATAGATTTCTCTAAAAAGGTCAATTGCTTTATCCCAGTGTTTATATTTTTTAGTAAGGCTTAGTTGATAAAAACTCTCTCCATGCTTTTTCCAACGGTATCTATGCAGGGCATAAGAGTTCATAAAACTATCAATTGAGGCAGGATTGTATTTGCTAAGGAACTCCTGGATTTTTTCATCAGTCTTTAGAAATTCTAAACTCTCATTAAAGAATTTTAACTCCTCCTCTGCCTCTGCTAATTGTTCTCTATAATTTTTTTCTATATGGCTCATGGTGTTGCGAAGATATTTATTATTTTTCACAGATTTGACAACTTTTAAAAAGTTGTCAAATCCCTTTTTGGCAGCCTGAGTTGGGGGAGGGAGGGGTGGGGGATGTGGAGGTAAGAACTCGGTTAGTGCTGATGGAATTTATTAGCGAATTTTTGGGATAGGGGGGAAGTTAGAGAAATACAGAATATGGTCATAAAATTTTTAACCCTACATATTCCATAATGTTTTTGATAAAACTACCCTGCCAATTTTTATTTCAAACTTTTCGACATAAGATGGAAAGAGCCCCGTATAGTTCGCAGCCTTTAATGGAATTAAAGAAAGAAATTCAGGAAGCTTTGAATTTTCACCCATTCCAAGTATTAAAAATACTGGTTTTTCCTTGTCGTATTCTTTATATCTTCTTAATTGTTTGTCGTTACACCAAACAATTTTTCCGTTATAACCGCCTGATCTGAATTTAGCTTCAACATAGAATTCCTTTTTTGTTAATTTGTCTCTAAACTTAAAGTCAGGTTTTAGAGAAGATTCAACGTAATCTCTACTATTTGTATTGTAGTCATGTGTCCTTTCTACAAGGTCATAAAACTCCTCAGTAAAAAGATACTCACGAACATAATTCTCAAAATTTTGTCCGATTTTATGAGACTCAGGAGTAGTTGCCTCATCAACCATTGCTTTAAGCCCTTTTCCTAAAATTGAAAGTAATCCCATTATTTTAGGTTTTCACAGAGTTGACAACTTTTTAAAAGTTGTCAACTCTAAAATAGGAGGCTATGAAAGTTGTTTCACTATTGTGAAATCTCTGCTTCTTAATTTCAATTATCATCCTCAAAAAATACGGTTTCATCTTTTACTATTTTGTTTTTTTCAGTATGATATTGAATATAATGGTCTGTATCCCCAAACCAGTTTAGCACCTCTTGTTTCTTGAGTTTACTTGGTTTCTCAATTAGTATTCTGCCATAGGAACTCCATTTCCATTCTCTGAAATCTTCTATAAGCCCATGCATTTGTGGATTAGCATGTATGTAATAAATCAATTGATTAAAATAGGTTTCATTATCAACCAAGGCTCTTTTAAAAGGGGTTTGGAATAATGTTCCTACCCTATCCTGCTGTTTATTAAATGCCATGGCATAGGATTGAAAAAACTTGCGAAACTGATGACTGACAATTTCATGTCCGGGTTTATCATCACTGAGATTTGACAACTTTTTAAAAGTTGTCAAATCTTTTATGCGTACCAACAAATGAAAGTGATTTCCAAGTAAACAATAAGCATAGGTATCCAGCACATCAGATAAATAAATATCATACTTTTTTAGAAAGAATGCATAATTCTCATCCTTCAAAAACATAGGTTTTCTATCTACAGTTCTATTGTAAATATGATAGAAATTATTTTCCTCAAGTTTAGTATAATAATGTTCTTTAAGTGCCATATAGTGTAGGTTTAGAATTGACAACTTTTTAAAAAGTTGTCAATTCTTTTATGTGTGTAGGCAAAACTAAATCTTTTATGCAATACTGCCCAATCAAATAATTCAGACTATTCTCCCCCTCAAAAAAATATTTGGTACTATCCCTCAAAGTGTGTAAGTAGAAAAAGTTATTC
>JAPLCZ010000148.1 GCA_026391915.1 Bacteroidota bacterium
TTTTTTATATATATTTTTTAGTTTTTAAAAAAAGCGTTACCCTAAAAAGTAACGCTTTTTATTTTGCAATCTTTGCCACAGAATGATAATCTCCGAAGCGCAGAATTTCTACAGCCAAAGTTTGTTAAACCTCTACCCCACCCATGAGGCGGAAAGCATTACTAAAATTGTGTTGCAGGAGGTACTCAGCCTATCAAAAACTGAGATGGTACTCAGCAAACAGCAACTGATAGCTAGCGAAGAAACAGAAAAACTCAATGCGATTTTTGAGGAATTAAACACAGGCAAACCCCTACAATATATCCTTGGGTATTCGGATTTTTATGGGCTGCGATTTAAAGTAACTCCAGCTACCCTTATCCCGCGCCCCGAAACCGAGGAGTTGGTAGCCATGATTATTAAAGAAAACCAAGCCCGACAAAACCTAAAGATTCTGGATATAGGCACTGGCAGCGGATGCATCCCGATTTCTATTGCTAAAGCAATCCCTACAGCTAAGGTGTATGCCGTTGATATTAGCGCTGATGCCTTAGCCATTGCCCAAGAAAATGCTGAAAACAATAACGTAAACATTGATTTTACATTGATGGATATCCTGCAAGAAAACCAATGGCAGCAGTTGCCAACTATGGATATAATTATTAGCAATCCCCCTTATATTGAGGAAGGCAGGGCGACAAAACTCCATAAAAATGTAATTGATTTTGAACCCCACACCGCCCTTTTTGTGCCTGACAATAACCCTCTGCTTTTCTATGAAGCCATCCTTAAATTCTCCCAAACCCAGCTCACCAAAGGCGGCAAAATCTATTTTGAAATTAATGAGGAATTGGCAGAAGAAACCAAAAACCTATGCGTTGCCTATGGCTTTGCAGATGCCGAGGTAAGGATGGATATGCAGGGGAAGGAGAGGTTTGTGAGTTGGGGTAGGATAAAGATTTAAAAATTTGAAGGTTAAAAAAAGGCTTGCCAGTGGGTGAGCCTTTTTTTGTTGGGGGGAGGGGTAAAAAGTTGTTCGTCATTCTGAAAGAATCTCCTCTCGCGTAAGAACTACGGTGGTATTAACAGGGAAGATTCTTTCAGAATGACGGAAGGTGGTTTGGGAGATTTGTTTTAGTTTTGGGGTAAATTAAGAAGCGATGAAAACGCACAACCAACTTACTTTACTAGGTATTAGTTTAATCTTATTCCTTTCAATTGGATGTTCTAAACCAAAGCCAAAAACCACAACAGATACTACTCCTGTAATCCAAAAATCAGATTGGAATACTGTAGCTACAAATTGTTTCTTGACATCCCTTTATTTTGTAAATGACACAATAGGTTATGCTGTTGGGAAGGAAGAAACCATTTACAAGACGGTAGATGGAGGACGAAAATGGTCTAGAGATTATTTTTATAGCTCTACTGATATACTTCAATCTGTGAATTTTATTGATTCTAAAAATGGTTTTGCTGTAGGAAATAACTCAATCCTAAAAACGACTGATGGAAGTAATTGGACACATTTTAATAATGCTTCCAAATCTGAGTTATTTAGATGTATTTATTTTACAAGTTTAAAAAATGGTTATTTAACTGGAGATAATGGTGCATTTCTAAAAACGACTGATGGTGGCAATTCCTGGAACGATATGACAAGTGTTACAACAGAAACTTTTAATTCCATTTTTTTTACAAATTCTAATACAGGGTATATGGTTGGTAGCACTGGGACAATTATCAAAACAACAGATGCTGGTAATAAATGGTCTATTTTAAAAAGTGGAACAACTGAACATCTAAAATCAGTCTATTTTACTAATGCTACTACAGGTTATGTCGTTGGTACAAATGGGTTAATATTGCAAACAAATGATGCTGGAAATTCATGGACTATTTTGAAAAGCAATACAAATTCTACTTTATTTTCAGTTTGCTTCAGTAATATAAATAATGGATATGCTGTTGGTGGTGAAGGCACAATATTAAAACAGTAAATGGTGGCAATCAATGGATATCAATGTATAGCGGAACAAGCAAAACATTAAATTGTGTTTCTTTTAAAAACCCCAATATTGGATGTATTGTTAGTGATGATATACTATCCTATTATCACCCCTAATCAATAATAATCTCCTCATCCGGGTCTTTGCGGAGTTTGAAGTTTTTGTACATCTTTTTTCTCCCTCTACTGGTCCTTATTCTCCACCTCTTTTTCCACTTCGGGAACTTTAACATCCAGCAAAATCTTGCGTAAAGAATTTGCTACGCCTTTGCCATAAACATCTTTCATGGCGCTAACCATTGTGTTAATTTTAGTGGTGTATTCAGGGGATTTTTTATCTAAGGGGAGAGTAGAAATGGTTTTAGATTTTAGTTTTAAATCTGCCTCAAAAACATTTGCCGCTACTGGTATTACATCATCGGCACCATATTCCTTATTCCATTTTATGCACACATTGCCGTGGTAATTACTGGCAGTAATAAAGACTGTTTTGGGATTAAGATATTTAGCCGTTTTTTCACGGGGAAGGTTGGCAATCCATGCTTTGTTGGTGTTGCCACTTTGGTTATATGGACTGCGGAAAAACATCAACCAAGTAGTGCCGGGGTAAGGCATAAACTGTATGGTTTCCTCAGCATCCATATCAAAAGCGGGCATTTTGGTGTACACCAAACTATCAAACTCCCCCCTAAAAACAGTGAGAGTATTCATCTTAATCAGGCTATTATTAATTGCCACCTCAAGGTAGCCGTCTTCCATCTCCGGCACTACCCCAGATTTCAAACTCCTCAGCCTATCCAATGGCAGAGGGCTCTCAAATAAACCATAGCTAAGTGATGAATCCAATATCATTTTTGCTATTGCAGTAAACTCTGCTTCATCTGGCGTGATGGGTGGCGGTGGCGTACCCCAAGGGTACACTTTTGATGTGCCCATCAGCAGGGCAATCATTATTACTAATACACTCTTCATTTATGGTTTTTAGTTTGGTGGTTTTTCTAATTTTGAGGACAAAGTGAATACGCACAAGGGAAGTGGTATCCATATTTTATTCCTGTATTTATCTTAGCTAATTTCTCCAGGGCGCAGCGCCTTGGGCGCGGGTAGATGAACATATTATTGCTACGGTTATTTTCTGCAACAATGGTAGCCAGCACCCCTTGGTTTACACGGGCTACAGAGAAGGCCGCACTGCCACTTGCCCACCAAATTGTTGCAGCAGTATTCATCACCGCTACATCATTCCATAGGTCGGCTGTGAGGTTAGCATCAGCATTGCCTTCCAACTGTGTTACGTGGTAGTTTTCTTCATCTTTTACCAAATCAAAAGGGTTAAAGAGTATTGCTGGAACTAATAATCCTGATGGCTATGGTGTTACCCCAACTATTTTTGTAGTTAATTGGGCTGATGTGAATAACTATCATGATTTACTTGAAGAGCACTTTGGTCCAACCTCAGTAATTATCAGAGTTGCATATGATCAATTTCT
>JAPLCZ010000154.1 GCA_026391915.1 Bacteroidota bacterium
ATTATATATGATGATGAAAGAAAAGCCATAATAGAGTTCTTAGGGACTGTATCAGAATTCTATGAGTCAAATATTAATATCCCAAATGAAACAAATACTACAGAAGGGTTTGCTTACATGCAAGAACAAATACGAACATTAGAGAAAGAATACAGCAGAGTTCAGATAGCTAATAGTAAGCTTCAACTTTTTTGTTTTGAAAGCAAAATTTTAGAAGCCGCAAAACCCGTTATGACAGAGTTAGCTAAGATTGCAGGTCACACCCAGATGTTTAGATTTAAAGTATTAGGCAATCAAAGAATGACAAAACTTTTAGAAGAGCAGGTTAGGAGTTCTCCTAACTCCATGGATACTAATTACAAAATTGATATTTATTACAAGGAACATAACCAAACTGTAGAAGAATTCTATAAAATGAAAATAGATTTTTATAAGGACTACATAGACATGTATTCTAACTTATCTTTAATTTGTAAAGAGTATTTGAAAACCAAACAACCTCTATCTCATTTTGAAAAAAACTGATGCTATAATTCAAAGGAAAAAAACAGAATGATAAATACAAAACAAACACAAAATTTTCTTAAACTAATCAAAAGGTTAGAGCTAATTAAAAACTTAATTACCCTAGAAGAAGATGAAGAAATAAGTTCACACATCTTAAAGCTAGAAGAGTATAAATCAAATGCTGATGTTAAGAGAATAATTGAATTACTAGGGCAAAAGGCTTATGGCAGAGCAGTGTCACTTATTGATACTTTTATTAGTCTTCATAATCAGGTAACAATTTTTGTTGACCCTGAAACTGAGGCTCTGCGTTTTGAAGCAAAATCTTTGGAAGCAGAAATAAGACAAATAAGTGATGACAAAACGGATTTAGAAAAACTGATTCATGAGTTTGGTATTAGACATAATAAGGAATTAGGGGAGCTTACATTAAGGATTTTAGAACTACGTAAAGAACAAAGTAAAGGGACAATTGATGAAGAAGAAACTGTCCAAGATTACGATGATTTTTATGCGAACTATGAATCTACCAAAAATGAAAAAACCATAATTCTCAATGAAGAAGAGCTAAAGGAAATAAAGGATAAATATCGTAAAGCAAGTATGCTTTGTCACCCTGATGTAGTTGATGAGAATCAAAGGGAATTGGCTAATGATATATTTATTGAACTTAACAAATCCTATGAAGAAAATGATTTAGAAAAGGTATCAGAAATCTTAGAAAGATTAGAACAAAGAAAGTTTTTCACAAGTAAAGCTGATACTGCAAATGAAAAGCAAATATTACAATCAGAGGTGGAAAGATTAAGGATGCGACTCAATGAATTAAAAGCTGAATTTGAAGGGTTACAAAAATCTGAGGCTTATAAGACAATAGAAGCAATTGCTGATTGGGATGAATATTTTTTTCAATCAAAAATGCAACTTCAAGAACAGCTAAATCAATTATCAGAATATGAAAAATAAATTGATTACGCAAGGAGAGAATTCGGTTTTAAAAATCGGGAATCAAATTGCGATTACAAATAAACTCCTTGATATAGGATTTGATTATGTGAAATGGTGGGATGAATTAGAGAATTACAATAACAAGAGAATTATTGAATTGAGAATAGAAATAAGTATTGTTCTGGATGGTATGCTAGAAACAATGGGTAAGGAAGAATTAACAATTGAGGAAGTACCCTTATACACATCTGAAAAGAAATTTGAACTTAATAATTATAGGACAAAATTTGAACTACTTAAAAATTTTATGAAACTAAGTAAGGTTGATAGTAGTGGCAAAATAATTACTAGTCCTTTCGGAAAACGGAAGCATTTTAAAATAAGTGATAACCCCTAATATATTTAAAGACACCTGTCTCTTTGTGAATTAATAATTAACAAGTAGGATTATTTTGAATAATAAAATAGCAAAATTTGATAATGGTCAGTTAGGGAAAATTGGGAATCAAATTGCAATTACTAATAAACTTCTTGATAAAGGTTTTGATTATTTAAAATGGTATTATAGTTTGGATGAATGCTGGAGAAATCCTATTCTTCTAGACATAAAATTAATGCTCATTTGGGATGAAGGAAAAACATTATTACTTAACTCAAGTATTAAAAAAGAAGAGGAGGTATTATATACATATGAAGAAGAATTTGAGGCTAACAATCAACTCAGTAAAACAGAATTGATTAAAATAATTATAGGGAATAAAAGTTTTCATATTGGTACGAATAAGATGGATGTTTTAGAAAACTTAAATCCGTTAAATATGTTCCCCAATTTGGAGAATTTGGAAATTAGAAATGTTGACGTGGAAAGTTTGGAATCTCAATACTCTCTAAAAAAATTAAAGACTTTAAAAATCAATAAATCAAAAGTGAGTTTTTCTCAACTTGAGGCCTTTAAAAAGCGCTATCCTAATTGCGAAATAATCATTAACGAATAGTATTAAATAAACATGCCCCTTGGATAATAAAATAACAAAATACGGAAATAGGGAATTAGAAAAAATTGGGAATCAAATAACAATTACTAATAAACTTCTTGATAACGGGTTTGATTATTTGAGATGGTATTATAGTTTGGATGAATGTTGGAGAAATCCAATTTATCTTATTATAAAGATTTTACTTAAAGCAGATGAAGGGGAAACAATATTACGTAACCCAGCCATTAAAAGGGACGACACGTTAGTATATACTTTTGAGAAAGAATTTGAAGCTAACAATCAAGCTTCCAAAAGAGAGCTGATAAAAATTAGTTTAGAGTTTAAAAGTATTCATATTGGCTATTCAAGTAAGCGAAGCATACTAGTAAATTTATCACTATTAATAATGTTTCCTAATGTTGAAGAATTGGTAATTTTCAATTGTGAAATATTGACTTTATATATAAAACCTGGTACTAAGGGTATTAAAAAATTAATAATGAATAAGTCAAAAATAAACCCGATTGAACTTGATAAATTTAGTAAGGCAAATCCAAATTGTGAAATAACAATTCTAAAGTCTGAATAAGACCTAGAGCTGCTGCCGTGGTTGGTGGCACACCAAACACTTAACACTAAAGCCTCCTTCATCGGGGGCTTTCTTATTTTCAAATCCATCCCCAAACTTTTTCCTTCCCCCGTTTGGCGTAGTCTCCGACTATTGTTGTCCGGTAAAAAAATAAAAAAGGAGGATGTAAAAACACCCCCCAAATGTTAAGTTTGTTAAGCATCACCAAAACAAACTTCACATGGACAAAACTACATTATTTACCGGACAGCCGGTTTTCAATCAATT
>JAPLCZ010000032.1 GCA_026391915.1 Bacteroidota bacterium
CGTTTTAACAGCTAAAGGAACTGATAGGTTTTCAATCCGTTCAGGTAAAACGGAATCCACTTGGTTTCTTGTGGCAGATGCCAACGCAATAAGTGTTTTTGTGGACTGTGTTAGAATTGGCAAAGATGACTCAAGCCCTTATTATAATAAAGATAACAAACAAAAATAAATATGAAAAAAGTATTAGCATTTTCAGTAATTCTCTTAATCTCTAGTTCCTTTTTAAAGGCTCAAACAAACGTCTGTTATTTCTACTCAACAGCAGTTTCTACAGACCTTAAAGAATTATACATTACAAATCTCTATGAGGATGTTAGCCCAAATATGCGACGTGGGAATAAATGGCTTGCTAAAATACACGGAATGCTTGGCAAAAAAATGATGAAATTTAGTGAGTTGACCACACCAAGCAATTGTGATTCTGACAAGAAAGGAATTGAGGATGCTAGAAAAAAAACAATTGCGAAGTTTGAAGGAAGAGGGTATATAATCCATTATATAAATGATTATAATCCTGCAAATGAAAAAGAACCACAATAGCAAACTCAACAAAAATAAACACTAACACAACAAACTAATAAAAACAATATGACAAAAAAAAACTTCGTTTATTCCTTAATCTTTTTTGTGGTTCTAATTTCAGCCTCTTACACCTTTGGGCAAAATACAGGAACCACTAAGGTTTACTCAGTCATAGGCCACCCTATGATAAAACTAAAATTTCGTGTAGAAGGAGTTGTTCTAGATGAACATGGATGGGTTAAGTCAGGTTATTTAATGGAAGATGCCAAGCTTACTCCCCCTGGTTTCAGTTTCCCGATTAAATTCCGAGGTGGTAAGGATTACTGCTATGTTAGTTTTAACAAAGCCGGAGATGTAACAAGTGGTATTCTTGATGCAGACATGTCCTTTCGGACTTTAGGGCAAAGTTATCCAATAAAATTTCATGGGGGAGAAGGCATTAACTTTGAACCAGTTACAGGTGAAGTTGTAAGTGGGAGAATAGGAGAAATAAGAACTTTTAGACATTGTATGTCAGCTGGTAATTGTTACAATGTAACCACCGAGGTTGGCGACTTTTGTGTTTTTAATGCTGATGGAACAATATAATCCGTTGCCGTGGTTGGTGGCACACCAACCACATAAAATCTCGGCTGGTCAGGATTTAATTAATCCTGTCCTTTTTACTATAAGCATTTGTAATGCGTCAATAAACAAAGCCCCGCACATTGCGGGGCTTTGTTATTTATTTCGTAAGCCGCAGCATCAACATCCGTTTGGCAACGGGTAAAAGGCTTTCATCAAAAGGGAGTTGGTGTTCTGATTCCAACGCAAAAACCGCAGGCATTATAAAGAGGTTTTTACTCTTTAGTAATTTAGCTTTTATGTTCTCAAAAGTACTGCTAATGCTAAGTTTATAAGAGTTGATGTATTGCGTATAAATGGTTCTATAATTCCCATCTGCATGGGTGATGAGGGAGAGATTGTATTCATAAACTCTTGCCTCAGCCTCATTGCCATTGCGGATAAAAACATAACCAAAATTTTGGTCAATAGGTTCAAGCCCTATTGGGTTAAGTTTTAACTGTGCTTCTACCCAATCATATATTTCTTTACCTTCATCAAGATGCTTTCTTATGGCAGGCACAGAGAATTCCAGAATCTTTTCAATCTCTGCCATAATGATATTATTCTCTGCGGTGCGGGTATAATTGAGTTTAAAATCTTCTAGATTTATAGATGACAAATCCTTTGGGAATGCAGAAGCCAACAGCTTTTTACTGTTGATATAATGATACAGATTTTGGTAATGATGAATGAGCTCTGCCAAGTGCGGATATAGCTTTACTGAATTGAATTCCTTACTCACCCTTTGCAAATATGCCAATAGAATATACTTTTTATATTCAAAATCACTCACATCATCAGTAAGCCAAGTGTCTTTTAAAGTATTCATATTTTATCTCGTTTTTCTCAGAACAAAATATAGGGTTAAATAGTTCCCCAATGCTGACACTTTGTCGCCCCATCTTGCAAAAATGTCCTTAAAATTCCTTTGGCATAAATGCTGACAACGGCGCAACTACAAAACTTTTTAAAACTTAAAACAAAATAATAAATAACATGGACGTAAACGTAAAACCCTTAGCAGACCGCGTTCTGGTAAGACCAGCAGATGCGGAAACAACAACCAAATCAGGCATCATCATCCCTGATACCGCCAAAGAAAAACCGATGAAAGGTAAAGTAATAGCAGCAGGCCCAGGCAAAAAAGATGAGCCTACCAGCGTAAAAGTAGGTGATGAAATTCTTTACGGCAAATATGCCGGTACTGAAATCAGTATTGATGGTTCTGATTATTTAATCATGAGAGAGTCTGACATCCTTGCCATCGTTAGCTAATTAATTTTAACAACAATTTAAATTTAAAAAAAAGACAGATATGCCTAAAATGATTCGTTTTAATTCCGATGCTAGAGACGCCCTCAAAAAAGGGGTGGATGCATTAGCAAATGCAGTAAAAGTTACCCTAGGCCCTAAAGGCAGAAACGTGGTAATTGACAAAAAATATGGCTCACCTGCCATCACCAAAGATGGTGTAACGGTTGCCAAAGAAATTGAACTAAAAGACCCAGTAGAAAACATGGGTGCACAAATGGTAAAAGAAGTTGCTTCTAAAACTTCTGATGCTGCGGGTGACGGAACAACTACTGCCACAGTTTTGGCGCAAGCCATCATCACAGCTGGGTTGAAGAACGTAGCCGCAGGTGCTAATCCAATGGATTTAAAAAGAGGGGTTGATAAAGCTGTGAAAGCAGTAGTTGAAAACCTTAAAGCGGTTTCAAAACCAGTAGGTAATGATAACAAAATGATTGAGCAAGTAGCTTCTATCTCTGCTAATAACGACCCTGAAATTGGGAAGTTAATTGCACAAGCAATGGAGAAGGTTGGTAAAGAAGGTGTAATTACTGTAGAAGAAGCAAAAGGTACAGATACCTATGTAGATGTAGTAGAAGGGATGCAATTTGACAGAGGTTATCTATCTGCTTATTTTGTTACCAATACAGAGAAGATGGAAGTAGAGGCTGAAAACCCATACATCCTTATCTATGATAAAAAAATCAGCAATATGAAAGAGTTGCTACCCGTGTTGGAAAAAGTTATCCAAACAGGTAGGCATTTAGTTATTATTTCTGAAGATGTGGACGGTGAAGCATTGGCTACTTTGGTAGTAAATAAAATCCGTGGCACCTTGAAAATCTCTGCTGTAAAAGCTCCTGGTTTTGGAGATAGAAGAAAAGCAATGTTAGAAGATTTGGCTGTGTTAACCGGAGGTACTGTAATCTCCGAAGAACGCGGTTTCAAATTGGAAAATGCTGATTTAACCTTCCTTGGCCAAGCAGAAAGAGTTGTGATTGATAAAGACAATACCACCGTAATTAACGGACAAGGTAAAAAAGAAGATATCGCAGCAAGAGTAAACCAAATGAAGGCGCAGATTGAATCCACCACTTCTGATTACGACAAAGAGAAACTACAAGAACGTCTTGCTAAATTAGCAGGTGGTGTTGCAGTACTTTATGTAGGTGCTTCTTCTGAAATAGAAATGAAAGAAAAGAAAGACCGTGTAGATGATGCATTACATGCAACCCGCGCTGCGGTAGAAGAAGGTATTGTACCCGGTGGCGGCACTGCTTATATCCGTGCTATCTCATCTTTAGATGCTATTAAAATAGAAAACGAAGATGAAAAAACTGGTGTTGCAATTATCCGCAGGGCATTGGAAGAGCCATTAAGAACTATTGTTAGCAATTGCGGTTTAGAGAGCAGCATCATAGTACAAAAAGTGAAAGAGGGCAAAGATGATTTCGGTTTCAATGCCCGCACAGAAGTATATGAAAGCCTTTATGCAGCCGGTGTAATAGACCCTGCAAAAGTGAGCCGTGTAGCTTTAGAAAACGCAGCCTCGGTAGCTGGGTTATTACTAACCACAGAGTGTGTACTTGCTGATGAGCCTGAAGAAGATAAAATGAACCCTGCCGCTATGGGCGGGATGGGTGGTGGTATGGGCGGAATGATGTAATATTAATTTGAAATTCAGAATTCCTAATTCATAGTTCAGAATTCTTAATTCGGAATTTGAAGTTAAATAACTCATAACTCATAACTCATAACTCATAGTTCATAACTCACAAAAAAATCCCCGTTGCTTAAAATAGCAGCGGGGATTTTTATTTTCACCTATTCTCAAAAGTTTAATAGTTAACTAACAAATAACCAACTGATATTTAAGATGTAATTTCGCCCAATGTATTCTATTCGCAAAATAATTTGTATTGTAATTTGTTTACTTAGCCTCAAAACCATTTATGCCCAAAAGGTACTAAAAGCAGTGCCTCAGTATAAAATCCATCGTGCTACTACTCCCATAAAGTTGGATGGAATTCCAGACGAAGAAGTTTGGAAAACTGCACAGGTAGCCTCTGATTTTGTAGAATGTTATCCTACTGATTCGGTGTTTTGCCGCATTAATACAATGGTGATGCTGACCTATGATGATAAGAATTTATACATAGCCGCTTATTGCCATAACAAAATCAAAGGGAAGTATGTTGCCCAATCCCTTAAGCGCGATTTTAGTTATCCAAAAAACGATGCTTTTGGAATTTACATTGATCCCCAAAATGACAATGCTAATGGCTTTAACTTTACGGTAACCCCGCTTGGCGTACAGCGGGAAGGAATTATTAGCAATGGTGGGCTGCAAGGCGTTACCACTGCTTGGGATAATAAATGGTATAGCGAGGTGCATGATTATGATACTATGTGGACTTTAGAAATTGCCATCCCTTTTAAATCCATCAGGTATAATAGTGAAGGAAAGATGTGGGGGATTAACTTCTCAAGGCAGGATTTAACCCAGAATGAAAATACAGTTTGGAGTCCTGTGCCTAAATCATACAACATTGCAAGCTTGGGTTATGCAGGTAAATTAATTTGGGAAGAAGGCATCCCCAAAGCGGGTTTAAATCTTTCACTAATCCCATATTTAAGGGGTGATTACTCTCAGGATTTCCTGCATCATTCCCCTGCTAAAACTAACGGCACTTTAGGGTTGGATGCCAAGGTGGGCATCACCTCTTCCTTAAATTTAGACCTCACTTTAAACCCTGATTTCTCACAGGTGGATGTGGATGAACAAATAATTAATCTTGATAGATTTGATATTTTCTTCCCTGAGAAAAGAACTTTCTTTCAAGAGAATTCTGACCTCTTTGATTTCTTTGGATTTAGGAAAATACGTCCTTTCTTTTCCCGCAGAATTGGGCTTACTGATAGTGGCATTATCCCTATTAATATTGGGGCAAGATTAAGCGGAAAGATTGGCCCCAACTGGCGTATTGGCGCAATGGATGTGCAGACTTCCGGCGTTAGCAAATATGGACTAAATGCTACTAATTTTACTGTTGGTGCTATACAACGTAAGGTTGGTGCAGCTTCTAATATCGGGGCTATATTGGTCAATAAACAAGCTTTTAACAGTAATGGAGAACAAATTCCCAATCAGTTTAATAGAGTGGCTTGTTTGGAGTATGACCTATACACCCCCAGCAACAAATGGACGGGTAAAGCATTTTATCAGCAGTCCTTTAGCCCCACAAAAAACAACGATGCTTACTCCCACGCTACATGGCTTATGTACCGCACACCAGCATGGGATTTAGAATGGAATCATGAGTTTGTGGGTAGAAATTTTAAAGCGGAAACAGGCTTTGTGCCCCGCAAAGGTTATTGGCGGTTAGAGCCCAGCATAGGATATACTTTCTATAGTAAATCACCAAACCTCTATAGCCATACTCCTTATTTTTACAACAGCATTTATGCTGATAGAGATTTATCTTTTAAATCAAATTCTCATTTTGCAATAGTTACTGATAGGCTCACTGTACTTTCTTATGGGTTTAAGTTTAGGAATTCTGCGGCACTAACTTTTAATGCTAATGATATTTTTACCAAACTCACTTTCCCTTTTGACCCCACCGGCAGGGGCAAAAACAAACTCCCTATTGGTGATTATCATTACACCAACTACAACATAAACCTTAATTCCGATTTCCGCAAAGCGTTTTATGCTGAGGGCTACACCAACTACGGCGAATATTACAGTGGCAAATCCTTCTCTTTTGGTGGGTTGATGCAATACCGTTATCAGCCATACTTAGCGTTAAGTGTTCGTGTTGACCATTATGAAATCACCCTGCCGGCACCGGGTAGGGGAGGGGCGTTAACACTCATTAGCCCTAAGGCAGAAATCTCTTTTACCCGCAATATTTCCCTCACTACTTGGTTGCAGTATAATGACCAAAAAAATAACGTAAATCTTAACACCCGCTTGCAATGGCGCTTTGCCCCAATGAGTGATTTATTTATTGTGTATAATAGTGATTACAACGCCACAGATCCTAATAACCCACAACTCCGTTTTAGGGATGTATCCACCAAAGGGCAAAGCATTATTTTAAAAGCTACCTACTGGTTGAATCTTTAATTGGTAGTTCAGAATTCTTAATTCATAATTTCTAATTCTGAGTTAGTTTCACCCTCCTCAATAAAATCAACCCAATAATAAAGAACACCATTACGGGGTACACACTCATGCGCATAGAGCCGGTGAGGTTTTCGGTAAAGGCAAAGATGGCGGTGCCTAGCACAAGACCAAGTTTCTCCAGCACATCTAAAAAACTAAAGAAAGAGGCGAGGTCGGTATCATTGGCGGGTATAAGTTTGCCATAAGTGGCGCGGGAAAGGCTTTGTATGCCGCCCATCACTATACCAACTACGGCGGCAAGCATCATAAAAGTAGTGGCGGAGTTTACCAGGAGCGCACCAATGCATACGCCTATCCATATTATCACCATATATATTATAGCATTGATGTTCCCTTTTTTATTGCTGATGAGGGCGAAGATGTATGCACCGCCAATAGCTACAATTTGTATGATTAATATAGTACCAATCAGGGTGGCTGTGGGCAGGTTAAGCACTTTTGCCCCAAAAGATGCGGCTAATACCATCACCGTTTGCACACCGGTATTATAAAAGAAATAGGCACTAAGGTATTTCTTTATTTCGGGGAGGTGTTGAAGTCTTTTAATAACATCTAAGAGTTTATGTACCCCTTTTTTGAGATGAGAGAATTTAAAGGCTGATTCTTTTTTCTCTTCCTTTAAATAATAAAAACTGTATTGAGAGAAACCAAACCACCATACCCCCACAGTGAGGAATGCAATGCGGGAGGCAATCCCGCCAAAGTTGTCTTTGGCAATTTGCAATGCGGCATCATGGGTTAGGTGGGGCTGTGCTGCTATTACTTTTCTGAGTTCGCCATCCACATCAAAGTATATTTGGGGGAAGAGTACCATACTCAGGTTAAAAAGGAGTAAGAGAACACTGCCAATATAGCCCATGGTAAAACCTTTGGCGCTTACGCGGTCATATTGGTCAGGGGTAGCAATCTCAGGCAAAAAGGAATTATAAAACACCAAAGAGCCGCCCCAGCCTACACTTGCCAGCAACATCATAAATAATCCATACACTACATTATCACCCGTAAAAAAGAAAAGCCCCACACAGGCAAGGCTACCTAAAAGCACAAAGCCATGCATAAAGAGTTTCTTCCTGCCGCTATAATCTGCAATGCCACTAAGCAGCGGCGTGGTTATGCAAAGGATTAGGTAGCTAAGCGAATAGGTATATGTTTGCGCAACAGTATTGCTAATGTGCATACCCAAGATATCAATCATATCTCCATTGAATTTTGCCCTTGTAGAGGCAATATAAAAGGCAGGGAAAATAGTGGAGCCAATCACCAGATTATATACAGAGTTTGCCCAGTCGTACATTGCCCAGGCATTGATGGTTTTCTTATTATTTTTCTCCATGGTGGGGATTAAAAATTAACGGAATGTTTATTGAAATTCAGCTTCAAAAATACAGATAAACTATATGCGCAGATTAATAGTAGGTTTTATAATGATGTTGGCGTTTTATTCAAGTGCCATTGCCCAAAAAGAAGTACGGCAGATTGATAACAAAGCCTTTAGTTTTGGGGAGAAGATTACCTATAAAGTAAGGTATAATCTGTATTTCAACCTTAATGTAGGAGAGATAGAATTTGAGATAAAACCAGATGCAGAAGAGATTTCTAAAAACAAATGCTACCACATAAGCGGTGTGGGCAAAACCTATACTTTCTATGATAATTTCTTTAAAGTGCGTGATAAATACGAAGCCTTTGTAGAGACACAAAGTCTGCTGCCATTGGTATCCACCAGAGAGGTAAAAGAGGGCAATTATAAGTTCAATGAAATGGTAGTTTATAACCAGAAAAAGAGCAAGGTGAAAACCTCAAAACATGTTAAAGATGTACCCAAACATACTATGGATGTAATTACAGCCATCTATTATTCCCGCACCCTAAATGTGGCAGATGCCAAAGTAGGTGATAAATTTATGATGCATACTTTTATTGATGACTCCGCCTATTACGTAGGGGTAAAATATGCAGGCAAAGAAGTTATAAAAACAGATGCAGGCAAATTTAAATGTGTAAAGCTGGTTCCTATCCTAATCAAAGACCGCGTTTTTAAAAGCGAAGAAGGCATGACACTATGGGTAACCGATGATGAAAACCACCTGCCCGTAAGAGTAGAGTCAGGCATTAGCGTAGGCGCCATCCGCGCTGATATTGTAAAGTATAGCGGGGTGAAAAACCCTGTTAGTAGTAAGGTGAAATAAAAACGTCTTAACTATGATTTTTTTGATTTACGTGATTTGATGATTAATTCCCATTCACACTAAGTAACATCGGAGAAATGTCCTCCCGTGCTATAGTCCCGATGCTTCGGGAGGGAGGTAGGAGGGGGAATTAATATATATTTTTATGCCACAAAACTCGGCAGCTGTAATAGCCTCACCCCAACCCCTCTTCAAAGGAGAGGGGCAAACAAAAACCCACCCCCAACTTACTGGAGGCGGGTTTAGGTAAATTATCAATGCAGTTTTGATAATTTCTTTGCAATATCCGTATTGTATTGGCTTACAATACCTCTGCATGGAACTTGGCTTTGTTCAGGATATCCTGATTGGTAAAATTCAGGAAAGCCCCAACGCCAATGGTACTTAGTGCAATATCCTGAGTATCGCCGGGAGGGATTATATTCCCTGCCGTGGCGGGCTCTGTGGAAGAATTCATTCTTTCCACATGGATAGGCACATCTAAAAGATTCTTCACCCGTATTACCGTTTCCTCAGTAAAGTTAATACTCCAATTAAAGGTAGCACCTTTTGCTATGGTATGGGTAATTTTTGGGTGGGCAGCTCCTTTTGTTCTGATAAGCCCCATGTTGTAGAACTTCTCAATTTCCGTTAGGTGAAGCAAATACTTAATCATTAATGATGCAAGTATCTGAAACATTACGGTGCAATGAGAAATTCTTGCGGCTTCCAACACATCCCTTTCTGATTTTAACTGAACAATTGCAGCGTTTTTGGCTATAAAAGCATTGTTTACAATAGCTGCAAAAGCAACTATCTCTACTTTTAAATCCGCTAAGGCTACATCATCCCCAATGTTGTTAATCAGTCCGTTTAACGCTGATAGGCGGCTGCTATAGCTCCCTTTTTGGAAGGGAGCTCTGCCGTTGGCAAGCAGATGTGTATAACCCGGTGAACCTTTGGGATACACTATCTGAATTTGTACATCATAAGAGGCTATTTTATCACCGCCCAAGTGCTCAATTTCCATTTGGAAACTTTGCACAGCGGCTTCTTTAGCATTATAATCACCAAACCATAAATCGTATTTGGTTACGTAATCTACGTAAGATGGATGCTCTAAATTATAGAGTACCAATATCTCAGGGTCAGTGTCTTTCAACCCCGCCAAATAAGTATCATGGCCTAATGCAACATCATACAGAAGTTTAAAATTGTTTTTGGATATGTTATCAAAAACATTAGAACTGTAGGACCATAAATTTGACATTTTTCAATACCTCCTTTTCTGTCTTTATATTTATTCGTTTCATCGTTTTGAAATTTAGAATAACTTAGTGTAAAGTTAACTATAATTAAGCCAATTGCCAAGTACTTAGAAAAATATTTTTCAATTATTTTTTCTCCAATCTGGTCTTTTTTTTAAATATTGCGTGGGAGCTGTGCCAAGCAGTATTTTTTTGCAGAATGCCCTGATATTTTTCCCAAGAGTAAGTTACACCGTCAACCCACCTTTTTATTTTTCCCAAGAGTAAATCCCACCGTCAATACGCTTTTTTATTTTTGCCAAGAGTGAATCCCAGCGTGGTTTTACTCTTGGCATTTCCCCCAAGGCAATTTTTACTTAAAAGATGCCTTGATATTTTCCCCCAAAGCAATTTCTTAGTGGCAATTACTTTTTTATTTTTCCCAGAAGCAAATCCCTCTTAAAAAAGTGTTTGGCACAAATGCCACGCATTATCTTTTTGTGGCAAACGCGTGGGGGGATTATAAAAGGGGATTTGGGGAGTGGGGAGAAGCCTGAAAACGTCTGAACTATGATTATTTACGTGTATTATATTTCTTAAGGTGTGCATGAGTCACTTCGTTTGTTTATAGGATTAAAGGATTAACATGATAACCCCATTAGCGCAAAGCAACATCGGAGTGATTTCCTCCCCTTGGGGGAGGTAGGAGGGGGAATAAATATGTGTTTTGTGTGCCACAAACCACGGCAGCATAACGTTGGCAATTGCAATAGTGGTTTATACAAACTGTTTTACTGGGTTGGTAGTTGAAATGAGGGGTAGGGGAAATTGGGGAATGGGGTTGCCTTTTAAGGAAGCTGTGGTTTGTGAGGCACAAACCACGGCACCAAATTTGATAAGAAGGATGAGTTTACGGGTGTGCAAACCACCTACACAAATGAGGTAATAGTTATTCATGAATCTGCATTTAAGTTATTTGAAGATGCAGATGAATGCACTATAAAAATGGGTTTATGTTGTCAAAATAAT
>JAPLCZ010000221.1 GCA_026391915.1 Bacteroidota bacterium
AAGTTTGCGGAGCTGGAAGCCCTTGAAACTCCTTTAGAAGATGCTTTTGGGGCATCTGGGGTCGTTATCAAAGGCATTGCGCAGGATAAACAGGCATACAGAAAACCCTTAGAGAGGATGTTGCTATTTATGAGTTCGCAAATGCTGGCTTATTACCGCGCTACAGGGGATGATAAGCTAAAAACAGGCATACAATATAGCCCAACCAAGCTTATGCAGATGGCAGATGATGCACTTTTGGGCGTTTGTGCCCGCCTTAGTGGGTTGGCTGCGGCGCGCTTGGCAGGCTTAGTGGATTATGGTGTAGATGCTACCTTTTTGGCTGATTTGGAGGCGCAAAAGGAGCTTTTTAAAGGTTGGATTAATGCGCCGGCAAATGCAGCAAGGCTCAGGAAGGAGGCGGGACAGCAATTTATTGCTCTCTTAAAACAGGCTAAGGAAATTCTGGATGATATGGATTTACTCATGACCTTTTTCATCCTTAGAAACCCTGAATTGCGTGATATTTACAAAATATCTAGAAAGGTAATCCGCAGAAAAGCGGAAATACCTGCCATAAAAGGCAGTATAAGAGATGCTGATGGCAATGCCCTAAAAGGGGTTATTGTGCGCATAAAAGGAAAAATGGGGAGGAAGAGCATCAGCACCGCCAAGGGGAACTTCAGGTTTATCAGGCTTAAAGATGGCAGTTACCCTATCACCTTCCGCAAAAAGGGTTTTGCAGATGCAGAAGTGGAGATGAAAACGGGGGAAGGATTGGTGGAGGTGGTGATGGTAGGGGTAGGTTAAATCCTTGTATTTAACTTTCCAAAAGTTTTAAACTTTTGGAAAGTTTTGCATAACTTAATTTTGCCCTATGAAAATCTCAAACATTATTTCAACATTAGAAAAATGGGCACCTCCTGCGCTACAAGAAGGCTATGATAATAGTGGCTTATTAGTAGGTGATTCAAATGCTGAGATTGAAAGGGCTTTAATTTCTTTGGATGTTACGGATGGTGTTTTGGAAGAAGCCATTGCCAATAATTGCGGTTTAATTATTACCCATCATCCTATTATTTTTGGCGGATTAAAAAAGCTAACAGGGAGAAATTATGCAGAGAGATTAGTGATTAAAGCCATCAAAAATGATGTAGCACTTTATGCCATCCATACCAATCTGGATAATATCTCAACAGGGGTAAACTATAAAATTGCGGAGGTGTTAGGATTGGTGAATTGCAAAATTCTTCAACCCAAAAAGGAGACTTTAAAGAAATTAGTAACCTATGTGCCGGATATAAATCTTGAAAACGGAACACCAGTGCAAGATGTTGTAAGAAATGCCATTTGGCAAGCTGGTGCAGGGCATATTGGCAATTATTCAGCTTGTAGTTTTAATACAAAAGGGGTTGGGAGTTATCACCCTAAAGAGGGGGCAAACCCATTTATAGGTGTGGTTGGTAAAACAGAATTTACCCCTGAAATAAAGATAGAAGTTATCTTCCCTACTTGGCTTGAGGGGAAAATCATTTTCGCTTTGAAAAATGCACATCCTTATGAGGAAGTAGCCTATGAGGTTTACTCACTGGAAAACGAAAACCAGGAAATTGGTGCAGGAATGATTGGCGAATTGGGAGAAGAGATGGATGCTATGGAATTTCTGAAATCCATCAAACAAAAAATGAAAACGGATTCGGTAAAGTTTACTGAAATCACCACCAGAAAAATAAAAAGGGTAGCCCTTTGCGGGGGCAGCGGAAGTTTTCTTTTGCCATATGCTATGGCGGTAGGGGCAGATGTTTTCATCTCATCCGACTTTAAATACCATCAATTTTTTGATGCTGAGGGCAAGATTATCATTGCGGATATAGGGCATTATGAAACGGAGCAGTTTACCATAGAGATATTATATGATAAACTAAAGGAAAATTTCCCTAATTTTGCCGTCCTTAAAACGAAAGTGGATACCAATCCGGTAAAATATATTTAAACAAAAAATGGAAGCTACAGTAGAACTAAAATTAAGAAGCCTTTACAATCTGCAATTGATTGATTCAAAAATTGACAGCATTCAAAATGTACGTGGAGAGTTGCCTATTGAGGTGGCAGATTTGGAAGATGAAATTACAGGACTCAATACCCGTATTGATAATCTGAATGCAGATATCGCCAATCTGAAATCTGATGTGGATAGCATGAAAAAGGGGATTAAACAATCCAACGCCCTTATTGCAAAATACGAAGAACAACAAAATAACGTAAAGAATAATCGTGAGTTCTTGGCGCTTAGTAAAGAGATTGATATGCAGAAGTTGGAGATAATGGCTTCTGAGAAAAAGATAAAAGAAGCTGGCTACCATAGTACCGAAAAAGCAGCACAGTTAGAGACTACCAAAACCCATTTGGAAGACCGTAAAAAGGATTTGAAACTTAAAAAAGCTGACTTAGATAATATTATTGCTGAAACCGAAAAAGAAGAAAAAGGGTTGGGCAAATACCGTGATAAGGCAATGAAAGTAATTGATGAGAGGCTTGCAAAAGCATACCTCAGAATCAGAGATAATGTAAAAAACAGATTGGGTGTGGCACCTATTGAAAGAAGTGCTTGCGCAGGATGTTTCAGCAATATTCCACCACAAAGGCAATTGGATATTCGCCAACGCAAAAAAATTATTGTGTGCGAAAACTGCGGTAGAATTTTGGTGGATGCTGACCTTGCCACTGAATCTCGCGCTGAACTTGAGAAAGTAATTGGCGTTACTGTAGAAGCATAAATCTACCTTTTAAACCTGCTTAACTTTTCTTTATGATGGGCGCTATCCGCAGGTTAGTTGTTATTCTTTGTTGCTTTAGTTTTTCTATGGCTTCTGCCTCAAGTTTTGAGATGAATGCCAATTGCAAAAAGGCGTACCTTCAAATCTTTAATTATCATTTTAAAGAGGGGGAAGCTATTCTACAACAGGAGACAAAAACAAATCCTGGGAATCTTGTACCAAATTTAATTTATCAGCTTAAGGGGTTTTTAGAAGTCTTTTTTACAGAAGACCCTGTTATCTACAAAAAATTTAAGCAGGACGAAACTGCCTTACTCAAGGCAATGAATACCGGCCCAAGAAATACACCCTATGCAAACTTTTGCAGGGCGCAATCTTACCTTTATGGGGCAATAGCAAGGGTTAAGTTTGGTGATTTTGTGGATGCTGCTTACTACCTCCAAAAAGCCTATGCTCTATTGGATGAAAATAAAAAGAAGTATCCTGATTTCCTGCCGACGGATATGTACCTAAGTTTGATGAAAGGTGCTGTTGGAACCCTCCCCAATAATTACCGTTGGATGCTAAAAGTAATTGGTTTTAGTGGCGATGCGGATTTTGCAAGGCAGTACAATACTTATGTTACCAAGGTAGAGGCGTCCAGAGAGTTTAGTGTGTTTAGCAGTGAGGCAAGGGTGATTTGTGCCTTTATTCAGTATCATCTACTCAATAATAATGATGAAGCTTGGAGGCAAGTAGTTTTGGGCACTAAAGATTATGAAACCAGTGAGGTGGCGGCTTTTTGCAGGTCATCAATTGCTATAAGAACTAAGAGGGCAAAGGAATCCATAAAAGCATTGCAGCCGCACATAAAACAGAAACCCTCCATAGCCCAAATTGATTATATGATGGGGCTCTCAAAGCTATGTGCGCAGGATATGAGTTGCACCTTTTATCTCTCCCGTTATCTGGAAAAATTTAAAGGAGATAATTATGTAAAAGATGCATACCTAAGGCTTGGTTGGGCATTTTTGCTGCAAGGTGATACAGCCTATTATAAAAGTTGCATCAAGCTATTAAAGAAATATGGTAGCACCCGATTTGAGGAAGATAAGAGTGCTTTATACGAAGCCAATAAAATTGGGATTCCTAACCGAACTTTGCTAAAAGCCCGTTTGCTTTTTGATGGCGGTTTGTATGCCGAATCTAAAGCTGTGCTTTTGAGCAAGGGTGTAAATTCATTAAGTAAAACTGAAAAGGCAGAATATTATTACCGCCTTGCAGAGGATAATGAAGGCTTAGGAAATAGCAAAGAAGCTTTAGAACAATATGATTTCCTGATGAAGAATTTTACCACCAATGAAGGGAAATTTGTGCAAGCCGCCTGCCTATACACTGCCATGATTTACGAAAAGCAAAACAATAAAGTACAGGCAAAAGCCTTTTACCAAAAGGTGCTTACCTACAAAGCCACTTCCTATAAAGAATCTTTTGAGCAAAAGGCTTACGCAGGGTTGAAGAGGTTGGAGTAGGGGAAAGGTTAAAGTTCCAAGTTTAATGTTTAATATGGGGGGCTGGAGATGCTTCGTGCCTCAGCATGACCACAGCACTAAACACTAGGTTGTCATCCTGAACGGAGTGAAGGAAATCTTTTCACTCCTATACCTTCTCTTCATTACTTTCATTCTCACTTACATCATAAATATCCAAATGGAATCTATGAAGAAACCTATGGAAAATAGGCGCAAAAAGCAAAGAGGCAATAGTAAGAAAAGCTATCCCACTATATAAGGAATAGAAGGATGCAAACACTTTCGCAGCATCATTTGGTAAAGGGTCTACGGGGCCCATCCCTGCCAAAATCATACATGCATTTAATAATGAATCAACCCACCCTAAGTGGCCAATACTGTGGTATCCTATCATCCCCACAAATATGGAAATTGCAATTAATATCAAAGCAATAGCTATTACTTTAATATATCTAATGATCAATCACATATTCGGGGATGTGGTTGGCTTCTTCAAGCTCTTGTGGAGTTGCTTTGCCTACTCCCTCATGGAAGAGGTGATTCAGCTTATCATACAACTTAAAACTTACCTTTTTGTTGTTGCCAAGTTTCAATCTCCAGAAGTCGTAATCATCAATGGTTACATTGTAATCTCGCTGGCCTTGCATCACTAATATCTTACAGCTCAGTTTTTCTGCTACTGTTACCTGTTTGTATTTATTAAGTGAGAGCCAATAAGCAGCCGGCATACCCAGTGGCAATTTTGCAGCGGGGGTATTGATATTAAAATCCTTACCACGCACCAGCGCTACGGCTTTTTCTATTTTCTCTATTTCTGCTTTGCCTTCTGCACTTTGTGGTTGCAAGCCAATGAGGTATTTGTATTGTTCCAAAAGCAATTCATCCATTGGGCGGGCAGGGGCAGCAAAGAGGATAATGCCCGCAAGGTTTTTAGCATCTTTGGCAATCCAAGGCGCAACCATACCGCCGAGGCTATGCCCTAAAACATAGATTCTTTTGCCATCAATTTCAGGAAATTGGGCAGCCAATTTAATGGCTTCAAGGGCATCATCAACCACCTCTTCTTTTAATGTGATATTACTATCTAAATCATGGGCTACATAGGTTCTTTTATTGTAGCGAAGCACCGCAATACCTTTGCTGCTAAGCCCCTCAGCAAGTTCTTTAAATGGTTTATTGGGGCCAATGCTTTCATCCATATCATGTGCGCCTGAGCCATGCACTAAAATTATCAAAGCGCATTTTCCTTTGGTATTGGGGAGGGTCAGTATAGCTGGCAAATCATATTTGCCACTGTGTAGGTTGATGGATTTCTCTGTAAAGTTTTTGCTAGAAATATAATCAGGGGCTTTCCATTGGGCTTTAGGTTTAGGGGCTACCAAAAAAAATCCTGTTATCTTTTTATCAGCGGCAATAGTTACCTGGAAATCAAATTTGCCATTGCGGAAATTGGCGATGATGTGCACAATTTCTCCTTCCTTAAATTTCTCTGCACTTACCTCGCCCATGCTATCCAGCCCGCCTAATTGCTTAGCCACTTTTGCCCAAGTTGTGCTGAGTTTTTCTTTGGTGAGTTTTGTTTTTTCTGCATCTATAGAGGCAAAAGCTTCATCATAATTACCCGTATTAAGGTGTTGCAAAAACTGAGTTGCAATGTCCTTTGCATTGCCACTTTGGGCGTGGGCTTGGTGCATAGCACTTATACCTATGAGGAGTAAAAGGAGTTTTTTCATAGCGCGAAATTAGGGATACTCATTTTTCAAAAGGAAATAAAAAACAAAGCCACAGATTTACAGATTAAGGAATGGTATCCTTAAAAAATCTGTGAATCTGTGGAGTATATGTTTTAATATATTCTACCTACCTCGAGGTAGTATGGGTTGGCCTCTTAGCACGCGGGGCTGAGTGCCATTTGCTATTGGCATTGGCGCTTGCTTGGCGGGTACGGTTGCGCTGCTGGCTGCTGGGCTTGGGTTTTACCTGCGGGGCAATGGCAACACCAATTTTAAAATCTTTATGAAAAGGATGCTCTGCTACTTGTATTGGCATATTAATGAGTTTTTGTATGTCCTTTACATAAGGCACTTCTTCTTGTTCGCAAAAAGAATAGGCAATGCCGCTGGCACCTGCCCTACCTGTTCTGCCAATGCGGTGCACATAGCTCTCTGGCACATTGGGCAAATCAAAATTGATAACGTGGGTGAGGTCATCAATATCAATTCCTCTGGCGGCAATATCAGTAGCTACCAACACACGGGTGCGCTGTGCTTTAAAATTGCTAAGTGCCTTTTGCCTTGCATTTTGTGATTTGTTTCCGTGGATGGCTTCGGCAGAAATCTCTGACCTTATGAGGTCTTTTACTACTTTATCAGCGCCGTGTTTGGTGCGGGTAAACACTAAGGCAGTTTTTATTTCTTTATCCTCTAAGATGAGTTTTAGCAAATCTCTTTTTTCGTTTTTATCTACATAAAAAAGGCGTTGCTCAATGGTTTCTGCGGTAGAAGAAACGGGGGTAACGGATACCTGCTGTGGGTTGTGCAGGATGCTATTTGCCAATGCCATAATTTCTTTGGGCATGGTGGCAGAGAAGAGGAGGGTTTGCCTTCTCTCAGGGATTTTGGCAATGATTTTTTTAACGTCATTTACAAAGCCCATGTCCAGCATTCTGTCGGCTTCATCCAATACAAAAAACTGTAGGTGCTGCAAGCGCACAAAGCCTTGTTGCATTAAATCCAGCAGCCTACCGGGGGTGGCTACTAATACGTCAACTCCTCTGCGCAATGCATCGGTTTGAGGTTTTTGTCCCACGCCGCCAAACACTACCGTTTGGGTGATGCCAGTGTATTTGCCGTAAGATTTAAAGCTGTCCTCAATCTGTATAGCCAACTCGCGGGTTGGGGTAAGTATCAAAACTTTAATGGCAGGCGGTTGCGTGCTTTGTTGTTTTTGATTATACAATAATTGCAGAATAGGGATGGCGAATGCTGCGGTTTTTCCAGTGCCTGTTTGGGCGCAGCCCAGCAGGTCTTGTTGTTGCAATAAAATTGGTATTGCTTGTTCCTGAATAGGTGTGGGTGTTGTGTAACCCTCTTGTGAGAGAGCCTTCAAGATGGGCTCAATCAGGTTTAATTGATCAAATGTCAAAATTTAAAATGATTTAGTTAATGAAATTTTGGTAAGGCTATCAATGGTTAAAAAGATACTTTACCTGCCTTACTCGTTAGTGCTTTCTCTACTTTTAATAAAAAGAAATCTATAGGAAATAGCAAATGCAATAAATAGAAGTGCCGCAAAGATACGGCTGAATAATGGGTTGGGTTGAAAATATGGGAGAATGATTTACAGAATCAAAAGTAATGTTGATGAACTGCTAAAATTTTGAGAAATTATTTTTTCTTTTATTTCTACAAACATATGTAGAAACATATACTCATAACAACTTAGTTAGTAAAAGATTGCAAAGGCTATTGGGGGATTGCTAATGATGGCTAAAAGTTAGGAGGTAAACACTTTAAATTTTTTTGTGAATAATTTTCCTACTTTCGCAATTCAAACAGTTTCTCATTGCAATAAATATTTAAGCTGCAGTATCGAAATTAAAAAAATATGACTACCACAGTTCCCCCTATACTTGAGAATGAATCAGAGAGAGTAGCTGCACTTTATCAATTGGAAATTCTGGATACTGAGGCAGAAGCAGACTTTGATGATATTGTTGCTTTGGCATCCCAGATTTGCGATGTGCCAATGGGAGTAATCAGTTTTATTGATAATGACAGAAGTTGGTTTAAATCAAAACTTGGTGTTGAGTTCAATCAGGTACCAAGAGATATGGCATTTTGTGCAGCTAATCTCCATGAAAAGGAGCTACTATTAGTTGAAAACGCAGATATTGACGTAAGAGGCAGACATACATTCTTTGCGAAAAACCCTGATATTAAATTTTTTGCTGGTGTGCCACTGATCACAAAAGAAGGTTTTACCCTTGGGCACCTCTCTGTTATGGATATAAAGCCAAGAGAGTTTAA
>JAPLCZ010000285.1 GCA_026391915.1 Bacteroidota bacterium
GCTTTTTAATTGCTTCATCAACCCCATGATTTCTTTTTACATGTATAATGTGAAGTACCGCTACGAAGAAATTGACCCCTTTTATTTTGGGTATTCCTCCGCCGTTTACAATAATTATAAATCGGCAATAACCCTGGGAACTGCCTTTGTAACACGCCCCAGAGGCAAAGGAAATAACATTATGACGGCACGCAACCGCAGCCAGCAACTCACTACTATCCAGATAAAAGCAGGGGTGAATGATAAAACCAAAAGCTGCATTATCCTTAATGCTTATGAGGATTATCTGGTGTTTACCGAAACGGAATTGGGGCAAATTTTTGCCGACAACCGTGATAGATATTACACGGGAGGCGGGAGCCTGCAATTCCGCTATAATCAGTTTGTGAAATTCAAATTTTTCTCTGATGTTTACACAGGCAATTCCTACAAAGACCAGTTCAACAGACCCGACTTGATTACAGAAGATTCCTTTGGGAATCATGGCGGGATAAGAAGATTTTTTTCGGGTGTGAGGAGGGCTTCAAGATACTCTTATCAGGATGATGGGCAGCCCAACTACAACCGTGGCAGAAGCATGCTTGAGATAGATTACACCCCTGCTTATGACCCCCGTTTGGTGCTGCCAAGAGTAGATTTATCCAGCACTACTATCAGCCTTTTGGTTGGGGTAAGTGGTGGTGCTGGGAATATGTGGTTGCAGAACGCAGTGCATAATTCCCTAAGCATAAATAAAAAAGTAAATGGCGCAGATAAGCCGGATAGGTTTCATAGATTTTATGTGGGCAAGGATAAGCCTTCTATCTTTATTATGGGTGCAAAAACTGACTTAAACTTTTTTAAACTAAAGCAATAATGAAAAGATATATCCAGCTTTTTGGTTTGTTGATTTTGGCGCAATTTACCCATGCCCAAAGCGACTCAATTGCCATTAATGAATTTTTGAAAAATGGCTGCTTTGTAAGAGAAATGGCAGACCAAATTTCTCTTAACAAATACAATGAAACCACTTCCTATTATTTTCGGTTTGATACCATAAGGCCAGATGGATATGGTATGATTTCCATGAGTGAAAGATATAAGAGCTCTTTAACCACAGAGCTCATTGCATCACGCGAAAAAGTGTTTGGCAACAAAGAAGTTTATCACTACCTCATTAAAATTTTGTATGATAAAAAACGCCTTTTGGTTTTTACAGGTGATGAGGCTTACAACATGAAAAAGCTCTTTAAAGGAAATTTGGGGGAGTTTGTAAGAGAGCAATCTTACAAACTTTCGGAAGGTGCTTTTATGAATGAGTATAACGGATTTTCAATTGATTTGAAAAACAAAACCCTTACCCATAATTTTATAAAATATAAAGAAAGTGCCGATAATTTTTATGAGTATTCTTATGTGATGTACTACAACCCTTACCCCAAAACTGAAAACGAAAAGAGGGAGTTGCTTGCCAAAAATTATTCTCAAAAAGTAGTGGAATCTCAAATGCAGGAACAGAGCAATGATGTGTTTATTGGGGAGAACCCAACACTGATGGCAACCCATAGTGATGGGTGGATTTATGTAGCAGAAATAGAAAAAATAACGGGGGCAGAGCTCACCAAATATGTGGCATCAGTCAATGACATTACCAATGCTAAAAAGCCCCCTTTAGAGGATTATTTAAAGGGTTTTAAACAATCGGGTGTTGCCAATGCAGGGACACTTATAGAGACAGGAAATATTGAAATTACCATGAATGTAGATTGCAACCTCAGGGCAACACAACCTATAAAAGGAAAATCAAAATTTGTGAAGGGAAATATTCTAGGAACCACCAAAGCAAACACCCCACTCAGGTTACTTGCAATAAGTTATATACCCGCCTCCAATGGCAACTATTATCTTTGGGCAAAGGTGATGAGGTAACCCTTAAAACAAAAGAAAATTTCTCCAAAAATTCAATCAACATTTGTAAAAAGAATCCTATGGCAAAACCTGAATTAAAAACCAATTTACCTAAATTTTGGAAAGAGGCATGCGCATGTTTAGGGTTTATCATTTTGCTGTTTCTGCTTTATAGTACCATGGTGATGAAGGGGTACAATTACCCTGCTCAAGACACCTTAGAAACTATTGGCAAAACACATAAGATTGCAGAGTTTTATAAGCAAACAGGTGAAGTCCCTTTATGGAATCCTTATGCATTTGGTGGTATTCCAAACATCTTTTCGTTGCCTCTTTCAAAAATTTCTGTTGATTTCTACATCAATGTTTTGTGCAATAAGTTTAGTGTCCCTTTTGTCTTTTTTTTGATGGCTGCCATAGGAATGTTTTTCCTGTTACTCCATCTTAAATTTAATCATATTATAGCCTTTTTTTCTACAGCAATGTTCATCCTTGCACCCTACTATCAATCGCTGCTTATAGTGGGTCATATAACAAAGTTTGAAGCTATCATGTACATCCCCTGGATGGCTTTTACATTTCTTCTTTTCATTGATAAAGGAAAAATAATTTACGTGATTCTGTTTGCTTTGGTAATGGGGCTGCAATTGCGAACCCAACATTATCAAATTTGTTTTTATTCCGGATTATTGATTTTTAGTATTGGTGTTTACCCTTTGGTGCAAGAGCTGATTCATAAAAAATATTTTAGTTTTATGAAGAAATGCGTACTCCTGATTTTGGCTTGTGGCTTCAGCATGTTATTGGCTTCAGAAACTTTGCTGCTTGCAGGTAAATATAGCAAGTACTCAATGCGTGGGCAGAATGCCATAGACCTTAAAAAATCCAAAACCGAAACGACTGCAGAGGGTATGAAAAAAGGTGTTGATGTAAGATATATCACCCCTTGGTCAATGCCTGCCAGAGAACTAATAACTTTGCTTATTCCTAGAGCCTTTGGTGGTGTGGCACAGGAGAAATATACCGGTAAAGAATTCCCTCAGGTAACTAACCAAAAGGTGCCGGGGTATTGGGGAAATTCACCTATCTCGGAAAGCTATTATTATTTAGGAATTACCATTCTTTTATTGGTATTAATTGGCGCTGCTTATAATTTTAAGAATGGTTTTTTTGTCTCATTAAGCATTTATGGGTTAGTCCTTATTTTATGGGCAATGGGTACTTTCTTCAATGGGTTTTATATGTTTTTTTACAATTGGGTGCCTTATTTTAATAATTTCAGAACGCCCTCCACAGGCCTATCTGTTGTGTATTTTATTTGCCCAATACTGGCTGCCTTTGGGTTGAAGGCTCTCAGTGAAATTACCACTGAAAAACAATTTAAGCTGGATAAAAAAATAGTGATTCCAATACTTTCGCTTTTGGTTTTAGGGCTGTTTATAAATATCATTGGGCAATCTTTTGAATATCTTAAATCCGGTGAAGTTACTAATGCTAACACCCCAATTCTAAAGCAAATAAGGGAGAGTTTTTTTTATGATGATTTGAAAAGATTTTTCATTTTTTTAATACTGGTGTCCATGCTCATTTTTGTTTATTTATCAGGCTATCTCAAAAAGGATATTGTGATAATATTAATTTCTATTCTTGCTTGCACTGACCTATTATTAATCCATGAAAGCTACAATGATAAACCCGTAAATTTAGAACGTGCATTGACTGATATCTTTCCTAAAACCCAAACTATTGAATTGCTTGAGGCGGATAGCGAAGCGTTTAGAGTATTGCCTATTAATGCTGCTGAATCAAACCGGCTCTCTTACTATGTAGAGTCTTTAGGGTCGGATGATTTGTTGATGTCCGCTACCTACTATGAGTTAAGAAATAACAACTTATTTCTTAACGGTTTTATTAATTGGAATGTGGCAAAAACGCTAAATGTTAAATACGTTATTTCGCAATCTAAACTTGAACATCCCAACCTAAAACCCATCCTTTCCGATTCAAATAATAACGCCTTTCTATACCAAATTAGAGACTATGCTAAAAGAGGTTTTTTTGTAAAAAACTATAAAGCAATTGCTGATGATTATGACAGATTAAATTATTTTAATAACCCCGATTTTAATGCTACCGAAACAGCGCTTTTAGAACGCAATCCGGAAACTGAAATCCTTAGCCCCAGCAATAGCAGTTGCAGCCTAACTAACCATACACCCAATCAAATGCGGTTTTCGGTTTACACTGATAAACCATCACTTTTTGTAATTTCTGAAGTCTATGTACCCCAATGCAAAGAGGTATTTATTGATAATGTTCTTGTAAAAACAGTGTACAAAGCAAATCACTTAGAATCGGCTATTATAGTCCCAAAAGGAGCCCATGAGATTTTGGTTAAAGCAAGCAATAAAGTTTATAAAATGGGGTACCAGATTTCATCCACCTCCTTTGGATTCATCTATCTGCTGCTTCTTATTTTTGGGATAAAAAATTTTGTGATAAAGAAGAAGGCTTCAGGAATTAATACCTAACTCTTCAGTGACTTCCTAAAGAAAATAAGAATCATCAAAACGCCAACAGAAATAGAGGCATCTGCAATATTAAAAATAGGTCGGAAGAATTCATAATCTTCACCTCCCCATAGCGGCAACCATTTTGGGAAATACCCCTTTAGCACAGGGAAGTAAAGCATATCCACCACTTTGCCGTGGAAGTATCCACCCTCATAATCATTCAATCCGTAAAACCATTTTCCATAGAAAACGCTATCAATAATATTACCTACAGCACCAGCAAAAATGAGGGCAACACTAATGGCAAAGCCACGTCCTATTTTGCTTTTGATAACGCGAATAGTGTAATAACAAAGCAAGCCCGCAGCAATAATTCTGAATAAAGTAAGCGCAAGTTTTCCGCTTCTTCCCGCAAACTCATACCCGAAGGCAATCCCGTTATTTTCTGTGAAATGGAGTTTACCCCAATTGCCAAAAAGTTGAATCTCATTATTGGGTTCAAAGGAGTAAGGGCTCATGTGCATCTTCACCCAATATTTTAAAAGTTGGTCTGCCAGTAGCACTAAAAAAACAATCCCAAACGGTAGGAGGTAATCCTGCCAGTTAGCTTTTGGTGTAGCAATTTCTTGGAAATTATAATCCGCACCCACCCCTTCCGGAATGGTGGATTCCTGTTCCTGTTGTTCCGGAGTTTCCAATTTATTTCTGTTTAAGTTTTGCCTCCATACTCAAGGTGGTATGGGGTACAGCTTTTAGCCTTTCTTTAGAAATCAGTTTTCCCGTTTCTCTGCAAATGCCATAGGTTTTATTTTCAATGCGGGTAAGGGCATCTTCAAGGTTTTTTAAGAACTTCCTTTGGCGTTCTGCCAACTGGCTTATCTGTTCTTTCTCTGCACCCATCGCGTTATCTTCTGTAAGTTTATTCTGACCAAAATTATCATCAGTGGCATTTTCGCTTGGGCTTTTGATGCTCTCCAAAAGGTAGTTTAACTCATCCTTAGCTTTGGTGAGTTTATTATTTATGATGTCCTTAAACTCAAGGAGTTCAGCATCATTGTAACGAGTTTTTTCCACTGTTTCTGTAGCTTTAGATTTTGCCATACTTAGCGTTTGTTTACTAAAATTTTTGTTGAGATTTCTTCTATTTCTACGGTCTCTGCTTCACCGTTGAGGGCATCAACAAGAGTCAGCTCATCCGCAAGAATTTCATCGCAAATATACATTTTAAATTGTTTTATGGCTTCTGAGAGTTCGGGGCTATTTTGCACACTCACACTGATGTGGTCTGTTACATCAAAGCCTTTGCTTTTGCGCAGGTTCTGAATTCTGTTCACCAATTCGCGGGCAAGCCCTTCATTTTTCAAATCCTCAGTTAGGGTGATGTCTAGTGCCACGGTGAGTTTGCCTTTGCTCTCCACAAACCAACCGGGTATATCTTCTGATAGGATTTCCATCTCATCTACTAACACAGAAACTACTTCATCGCCAAGGTTGAGGTTCATGCTTCCATTAGCCTCCAAAAGAGAAATATCCGCAGGAGTTAAAAGCGAAACTGCCTGTTGAATTTCTTTCATCTTTTTGCCGTATTTGCCACCCAATTTTTTAAAATCGGGTTTAATTTTTTTCTTTACCAAGCCGGATGAATCATCCACATATTCCATGGTTTTTACATTTATTTCTGAGAGGATTATTTCCTTTACCGCTTCTAAATGCAACTTCATGGCAGGGTTAAAAATTGGGATGAGGATTTTATTAAGAGGTTGGCGAACTCTTATTTTAGAACGCTTACGCAGCGACAAAGCCATGGAAGAAATCTCCTGTGCCATCCACATTCTTTCTTCTAAATCCACATCAATTTCATCTGGGTTTGATTTTGGGAAATCAGCCAAATGCACTGATGCAACATCTAATCTCCCCGTTACAATATTCAAATCTCTGAATAATTTATCCATATAAAAAGGGGCAAAAGGCGCTGCCAAAATGGAAACCGTTTCCATGCATTCATACAAAGTTTGGTAGGCGGAAATTTTATCAGCGGTATATTCTCCTTTCCAAAATCTGCGACGGCAAAGGCGCACATACCAATTACTTAGGTTATCAACCACAAAATCATGAATTGCCCTAACGGCAGGTGTCGGGTCATAGTTATCAAGATTAGTTTCTACCTCCTTCACCAAATTATTAAGCAGGGAAATTATCCATCTATCTATCTCTGGCTTTTCATGAAATGGGATACGATTTTCTTTAAAAGCAAAGCCATCAATATTGGCATACAGCCCAAAGAAAGAATAAATATTATACAGTGTCCCAAAGAATTTTCTGCGCACTTCATCTACACCCTCAATATCAAATTTGAGGTTATCCCAAGGGGGTGCATTATACACCATATACCAACGGGTGGCATCAATTCCATATTTATCTATGGTCTCAAACGGGTCAACGGTATTGCCAAGGCGCTTACTCATTTTGTTGCCATTTTTATCCAATACCAATCCGTTACTAACAACATTTTTAAAGGCTACCGAATCAAAAAGTAAAACCCCAATAGCATGAAGTGTAAAGAACCACCCACGAGTTTGGTCAACCCCTTCTGCAATAAAATCAGCAGGGAAAGCGACCTTAGAATCTATGAGGTTTTTGTTCTCAAAAGGGTAATGCAATTGCGCATACGGCATAGCACCGCTATCAAACCAAACATCAATTAAATCGGGTTCACGCAACATCTTTTTGCCAGAGGCAGAAACCAAGAAAATATCATCAACATAAGGGCGGTGGAGGTCAGGTTCTGCAACCCCTTCATAAGGTGATTTAGTCATAAAGACAGCTTGGATTGCCTTCTCTATTTCCGTGTTTAATTCAGCTACAGAGCCAATACAAATTCTCTCTTCTTTATCTTCCGTAACCCAAATTGGTAAGGGTATTCCCCAATATCTGCTGCGTGATAAATTCCAATCCACAAGGTTCTCCAACCAATTGCCAAACCTACCAGTTCCTGTTGATTCAGGCTTCCAGTTGATGGTTTTGTTCAGCTCCACCAATCTGTCTTTTGCGGCGGTAGTTTTAATAAACCATGAGTCCAACGGATAATATAAAATGGGTTTATCTGTGCGCCAACAATGGGGGTAAGTGTGTTCGTATTTCTCTACTTTAAAAGCTTTATTTTCTTTCTTAAGTTTAATGGCAATTCTCTCATCCACGCTGAGGTATTTCTCACCTCCTTGCTTTTGACGTTCTGTTTCTTTTTCCTCATCCGTGAGGTATTGTTCTTTCACAAATTCATTGGCAAAGTCGGTTACCTCTTCTGTAAATCTCCCTCTTTTATCCACTAAAGTCAAAGAGCCAATGCCGTTTTGTTTGGCTGTTCTAAAGTCATCTGCACCAAAGCTTGGGGCAAGATGCACGATGCCTGTACCGTCTTCAGTTGTCACAAAATCACCAATCACAACTCGGAAATTATCACCGTCTTCGGGCTGGGCATAGGGTAGCAATTGTTCGTATTTTATACCTTCTAATTCTTTGCCCTTGAACTCCCCTTTAATATTCCAAAATACTATTGGACCTTTTTTTATTGTTTGGTTTGAATCAACTAAACCCCATCTCCATTTGCCAACTTGAATTTCTGATTCATTTTCAATTTGAAAATACTTACCAAAAACCTTTTTGGCAACAATAACCAATATCGGTTTATTTGTATATTGATTTATTGTATCTACCAATAAATAAGATATTGATTCTCCGACAGCCAATGCAGTATTACTAGGTAATGTCCAAGGGGTAGTAGTCCAAGCAACAAAAAAAACATCTTTCCTTTCCAAACTGCCTACTACAATTCCTGCCGTTTCATCAACTCTATTTCCTATATCATAAAGGAATTTGTTTTTATCATTTTCAACGACTTTAAACATCGCCACCGCAGTAGTATCCTTCACATCTTTATAAGTACCCGGTTGGTTGAGTTCGTGGCTGCTTAAACCTGTTCCTGCGGCAGGTGAGTAAGGCTGAATGGTGTATCCTTTATAAAGAAGATTCTTTTCAAAAAGCATCTTTAGCAAATGCCAGCAAGTCTCAATATAGTCTGTATTAAAGGTGATATAAGGGTCATCCAAATCCACCCAATAACCCATTTTGCGGGTGAGGTCATCCCACACATTTTTGTATTTCATCACCTCTTTGCGGCAGGCTTTATTGTAGTCCTCAATGCTGATGGTTTTACCAATATCATCTTTGCGGATTCCCAGTGTTTTCTCCACACTAAGCTCAATGGGTAGCCCATGCGTATCCCATCCGCCTTTGCGTACCACTTGATAACCCTGCAAAGTTTTGTAACGGCAAAAAAGGTCTTTAATAGTGCGCGCCATCACGTGGTGGATGCCAGGCATTCCGTTAGCAGAAGGCGGACCTTCATAAAAAACAAAAGGCGTGGCACCATTGCGGTTGCTTACGCTTTTCTCAAATATCTTTTCATCCTGCCAGAAGTCAAGTATTTCTTTGGCGGCGGCTACAAGGTCAAGGTTTTGGTATTCGGGGTACTTCACAGTTTTAAATTTCAGTGCAAAAATAAGAATAAAAAAAGCCCCGAATTTTTGTGGTTGCTGATTGCCCTCTGATGATGACCCATTCCACACCCCCTCATGGTAGCATTTTTGTAAAACCGAAAATCACTCCATGAAAAAACTTTTCCTTATCACCGTACTTATTTGTGGCTTTTTGTTGCAGGCAACAGCGCAGGGCAATCTTGATGAAAGCCTTGCCTCAGAATTTTATGGCAAAGGAGAGTTTGATAAAGCCGCACTTCTCTATAAAAAGCTATTGGATAACAACCCCGCCAATGCGTTTTACTATGACAACTACCTCAGTTGTCTCCTCAATTTAAAAGACTACAAAACCGCAGAGAGGGAAATCAAAAAACTCATTAAACGCAATAATGATATCACCCGCTTTCAGGTGGATTTAGGATATATATTTTCTTTGGAGAATAACGAAAAAGACATGAAGAAAGTATGGGATGATGTCATTCAAAAAATCCCGCCTGATGAAGAAAGAATTGGCTACACCGCCAATCTTTTTGCAAGCCGCAAAGCCAATGAATATGTACTTAAAACATGGCTGCAAGGCAGGAAACTTTTCCAGAGTGATGTTGCTTTTACGCAAGAAATAGCCAGCATATACAGGGATAAAAAAGAGTATCAAAAGATGATTGATGAATACATGAATCTTTTTGATAAAAACCCTTTGGATTTTGATGCCCTCAAAGATGGATTGCAAGAAGAAATGGCAGTAGATGAGCCCTATGATATTTTCCGTAAAGTACTTTTAAAACGCATACAAGAGCACCCCGAAAACATCAATTACTCTGAAATGCTGAGTTGGCTTTTTATGCAGCACAAAGATTTTAACGCCGCCTACATCCAAGCCAAAGCCATTGATAAAAGACTAAAAGAAGGCGGCAGAAGATTGATAGAATTAGCCAAAATCACAACCGATTATCAGCAGTTTGATTTATCAGCCAAAATATACCAAAGCATCATTGATGAGGGCGCTGGAGCTATGTATTTTGTGCCCGCACAGCGCGGATTGCTGGATATCCGCTATGCACGGGTTACCCGCACCGGCAGCTATACGCCGGAGGATGTTGCCGAACTTATCTCCTCCTACCAAACCTTTATTGATAAATATGGATTCCAACGCCAAGAGAGTTGGGAGGTTATCCTCAGGCTTGCCGAAATCAAAGCTTTGTACGCCAATAAACCTACCGAGGCAGAGCAGTTATTAGAGACTTTTGTAGCCAGCAACGCAGGCAACAAAACCTATATTGGCAAAGCAAAACTTGCCCTTGGTGATTATTATCTCATGGATGATAATGTGTGGGAAGCCACCCTCCGCTACAGCCAGATTGAGAAAATGTTTAAGGACGACCCCCTTGGCCATGAGGCAAAATTCCGCAATGCAAAACTCTCTTTTTATAGGGGAGATTTTGAGTGGGCTTCTGCCCAGCTGGATGTGCTGAAAGGTTCCACCTCAGAGTTGATTGCCAACGATGCTTTGCAGCTGGCTTTGGTAATACAAGAAAATATGGATGATAGCAATGAGAGGCCTTTGCAGCTATATGCCGATGCAATATTGCACACCTACCGCAACCAATTTGCGGAGGCAGAAAAGAAAATGGACTCCATCAATACCCTATACCCGGGGCACTCCTTGGAGGACGAATTATGTATGCTTCGCGCTGAGATAGCCATGAAAAAACGCGACTATGCCGCCGCCCTAAAGCAATACGAAAAAGTGTACACCACCTATGGGCAAGATGTATTGGCAGATGATGCCCTCTACAAAGCCGCACAGTTGCAGGAACGCTACCTCAATGAACCCGAAAAGGCAAAAAACCTCTACGAAAAACTCATCACCGAGTACAAAGGCAGCGTGTACAGCGTGGATGCCCGCAATAGGTACAGAATGCTAAGAGGAGATTCGTTGAATTAGGGGATTTTTTTGTTTTTAATGGATGGAAGCAATCTCTGCCACGGATTGAGATAAAGTCAGCACTTTGCTACAATCCTTAATCAGAGTTGAGGTAAATTGGGTTTAAGACCGCCAAGCTCATTTCATCTTCCCAAGCCTTACTACATGGATTTTTCATAAACCCATATGGTTTCATCAAGAAACTACAAGGGTTTTTCATTTCCCCTCTAGGGAAAACGAAAAAACTACCAGGGAAAATCACAATCCCTCCAGGGAAAATCATAAAACCACATGGGTTTGCCATAAAACCAGGAGGTTTGCTCAAATTCCCTCCAAGGAAAATTACCAAACTACATGGCTTTGCCACAGAACTACTAGGGGCAGCCAATTATCGCTTATTGCGCATTGCAGAGGCAGATTTCAAGATAATACGCTGTTCGGGATGTTCTGCAGGGCATCCCGAACCACAGATAAAAAAGGATTATTCCCTTTGGTCATGAGCTAAAGGTTTTTAATCCGTCAATAGCAAACAAAGCCACCTACAGCAGGTGGCTTTTTCATTTTCAAATTAGCACAACTTGTCCTGAATTCATTTCAGGATTCTCAAATTCTTTTTTTCTGACCCCTGACCCCTGACCCCTGAAAACTTTTTCCCCCTTAACTTTGCTATTAATTTATGAACTCAACCAACCCCCGCCCCTACTGCCCCAGCACTACCCAATACCTCCGCCGTATGGCAAGGGAGGTGTTTATTGGTGATGTGCCCATGGGTGGCAAGCACCCCATCCGTGTGCAAAGCATGACCACTACGGACACTATGGACACCGAAAAAACAGTTGCCCAAAGCATCAGGATGATTGAGGCGGGTTGCGAATATGTGCGCATCACCGCGCCCAGTATTAATGAGGCAAAGAACCTTGAAAACATCAAGAATGAGTTGCGCAAAAGGGGCTATAACACCCCCCTGATTGCGGACATACATTTTACCCCCAATGCCGCAGAAATGGCAGCACGGATTGTAGAAAAAGTGCGTGTAAATCCGGGGAATTATGTGGACAAAAAGAAGTTTGAAATTCTGGAATATACCGATGCCGAATATGAGGCGGAGTTAGAGAGAATCCGCAAACGGTTTTCGCCTTTGGTGTTGATTTGTAAAGAATATGGCACTGCCATGCGCATTGGTACTAACCACGGTTCGCTGAGTGATAGAATCATGAATAGCTATGGTGATACGCCGGAAGGAATGGTGGAAAGTGCGTTGGAGTTTCTTAGGATTTGCGAGGATTTAAACTACAAAAACATTGTGCTTTCCATGAAGGCATCCAACCCCTTGGTGATGATACAGGCATACCGACTTTTGGTAGCCGAGATGGATAAATTCGGGATGGATTATCCCCTGCACCTTGGCGTAACAGAAGCCGGAGAAGATGAAGAAGGCAGGGTGAAATCTGCCATGGGAATTGGGACTCTTTTGGAGGATGGGCTGGGAGATACAGTTCGTGTTTCCCTGACAGAAGACCCCGAATTTGAAGCCCCTGTTGCTATTTCTTTAATTGAAAGATATAACCACAGGGCTGGGCATCCGCCAATAAAAATGGTAGGTGATGGAAAGGCAAATGTGTATTCCCCCTATGCCTATAAACGCCGCGAATCTTTTGAAGTTGAGAACTTGGGAGGGCATAATGTTCCCCGTATTATCTCTGATTTTTCAGGGATGAAAGATATCAATGAGCTAACCTTAAAAGCCGTGGATTATCATTTTGATGCTGTCACTGATAAATGGAATATGGGAGAGCAGGGCGCAGATTATCTTTATTTCGGGGAAACTGAGCCTGCTTTTATGCTGCCCAATGGCACCAAAGGAATTTACGATTATCAAAAATGGGTGGGGCTAAAAGACAAAACCAATAACCATCCTTTATTAAATGTAAAAACCTTTTTGGGTGATGGAGAGAAGTCCGCAACCCTCAATTTTGTTTTGGCAAATGCCGAGGAGGTTAGTGAAATTATTAAAGCAATCAAAGCAAACCCCGAAGAAAAAGCTGCTTTGGTTTTAACTACTGATAATCCCGACACCATGCCGCAACTCAGGCAAATGTTTGTGGATTTAACAGCAGCTGGGATAAAGAATCCCGTCCTTATAAAACTTAATTATAGCAACCTTGATGAAGAGAAATTTATCCTCCATTGCGGCACAGATGCGGGTGGTTTACTAGCAGATGGTTTTGGTGATGGTTTGTTTTTGACTTATCAGGCAAACGAAAATTCTCCTTCAATAGAGGATATAAAATTTATCAACCGCACAGGCTTTAATATCCTGCAAGCAGCAAGAACAAGAATCTCAAAAACAGAATATATCTCATGCCCTTCCTGCGGCAGAACCCTATTTGATTTACAAGAAACCACCGCCATGATTCGCAAAAAAACTGACCACCTTAAAGGGGTAAAAATTGCCATCATGGGTTGCATAGTAAACGGCCCTGGGGAAATGGCAGATGCCGACTATGGCTACGTGGGTACCGGCGTTGGTAAGATTACTCTATACCGTGGGAAAGATATAGTTAAGAGAAATATTGATTCCACTTTTGCCCTTGATGAATTGATAAATCTCATTAACGAAGACGGCAACTGGATTGAAAAAAAGGAACTTATGCCATCGGTGTAACTCCAACAAAATAAAAGCCCCAACTATAAACAGTTGGGGCTTTTTATTAGGATTGAGTTTTGTTTTATGCCGCTGCCAAAACACCACCGCCTTCGTAGCAATTCTCTATCTCTTGCAGCACGCCAAGCATTTCTTCATAATGCTCTACAGAAACTAATTTTTCGCGGAAGGATTTGAAGTTGGCGAAGCCTTTAAAGTAAGAGTGGTAATGCCTACGCATCTCAAGCAATCCAAGTTTTTCACCTTTCCATTTCATGCTTTCAGATAGGTGTTGGCGGCATACAGAAACTCGTTCTTCCACGGTTGGGGGAGCTAATAATTCTCCAGTATTTAAATAATGTTTTACTTCCCTAAATATCCACGGATAGCCAATAGAGGCGCGCCCAATCATGATACCATCCACGCCAAAAGTCTCTTTCATCAGTAATGCTTTTTCTGGGGTATCCACATCACCATTCCCAAAAATAGGAATATGAATTCGTGGGTTATTTTTAATGGCTGCAATCAAGCGCCAATCAGCAGAACCTTTATACATCTGCACCCTTGTGCGCCCATGTATGGTGAGGGCAGCAATGCCAATATCCTGTAATCTCTCTGCTACCTCCTCAATGTTTTTGGTGGAGTCATCCCAACCCAATCTTGTTTTTACCGTTACAGGTAAATGTGTAGAATCAATAATAGCTTGTGTCATTGCCACCATTTTAGGGATGTCTTTCAGAATCCCAGCACCCGCACCTTTGCACGCAACTGCCTTCACAGGGCATCCATAATTGATGTCAATTAAATCAGGATTTACGGCAGTGGCAATCACAGTTGCCTCTTTCATACTCTCTATCTCACTACCAAAAATTTGTATGCCAATGGGGCGTTCATATTCCATCATATCCGCACCCGCCGCTTTGCACACAGCACGGAAGGGCGGGTCACTTACATCTTCCATAGGCGCAAGCAACAAAGGAAAATCTCCTAATTCTATGTCAGATATCTTTACCAACTTTGCAGTATAATTTTTCACAAAATTACGCCCATAATGAAAAACATCGTTAGTCTTGAAAATCCGCCTACAGCCACTAAGGTTTTGCAGCAGCTTTTAGTGATGATTTTAATAACGCTGGGTTGCGGATTATTGCTCTCTGTGTTGGGAGGAGTAGCAGCTATTTTTATGGCAGGTGTAAAGGCGGAAGACCTCACCGCTGTTGATTTTGCCAAAGCACCAGCAAGGGTAATTTATGCCATGGAAATTATACAGGTGTTTTCGGTATTAGGTTTATTTATAGCGCCTGCTTTAATTGTTCCTGCCTTTGTTTTTAAGACAGAACCCTTGCGTTTTTTAAGTTTGAGAAAGAACTCTCCCCTTATTGTTTTCCTAATTGCCATACTTGCATACGCTTGTTTTTCACCTTTCTTAGAGTACTCCATTGCGTTAAATTTAAAGATGAAATTGCCCAACTTTCTTTCCGGCGTTGAGCAATGGATGAAGACCACCGAAGAAGCTAATGGGGTTGCCATAAAAAGATTTTTGGAGATGAAAAACATATCCGAATTAATTGGAGGATTATTGATGATTGCCCTGCTGCCTGCTATTGCAGAGGAGCTTTTTTTTAGAGGACTTTTGCAGCACAGTTTGTTTCAGTGGACGCATAGAACACACCTCTCAGTTTTTGTAACGGCATTTGTTTTTTCGGCTATCCATCTACAGTTTTATGGGTTCCTGCCACGCTTTCTTTTGGGTTTATTTCTTGGATATTTATTGGCATGGAGTGGCAACATTAAGCTATCCATGTTGGCGCATTTTATCAATAATTCTATTGCAGTAATTGCAACCTATCTTTACCAAAATGGAGATATTTCTGCCTCGCCAGATTCACCTATTAACTATCCAACTTATTTGTACTTAATCAGCCCATTGGTGGGTGGATTTATGATGTATCTTTTCTATAAATTTAACAATAGTAAGTTGCCACAACAAGAAACTATCATCAAAACAGAAGAAGGAAATTGGGTGAAAGTTTATTCGGCTGCCCAACGCTATCAGGCGGAAATGGTGAGTGGACAATTAAAGGCAGAAGGGATAAACGCTGTGGTTGTGGATAGGAAAGACTCCGCCTACCATTTTGGCGAAGTGGAGGTTTTTGTTTCTAATGAAGATGCTGAGAAAGCAAATGCAGTATTGGGCACAAACTAATGCTGATAATTCCGCACCTTTGCAGCATAATTATTTTGTAGATTAATGAATGATATTTTAAAAAGAAGTTTATCAGGGGCGGTTTTTATAGCCCTATTTCTTGGGGCAGTTTGGGGAGGATTTTTCTATTTGTTTGCCTTTTTGTTTTTGGTAAATATTATTGGCGTTAATGAGTATATCCGCATTTTCTCTAAAGATGAAAGCACTGCGCCTCATAAATTTTTAACCTATTTAGCAAGCACTTTAGTTTTTGTTGTGGTAGGTTTTAAAGCCTTTCTAACTACCCTCCCAGAGGGGATAACGATTGGTCTTTTTCCTCTCATACTTTTGTTTTTGGTAATGGAATTATTTCGTAAAGGAGAGAAACCTTTTCAGCGTGCTGCTACGGGTATGTTGGCAGTAATTTATATCTCACTTCCGTTGGCAATTATGCTGCATTTAGGCATGGCAAATGTGGAGTATGACCCTACCATTATCACAGCATCTCTCATCCTGATTTGGAGTAATGATACCTTCGCTTATTTGGTTGGCAGGAGCATTGGCAAAACACCTTTCTTCCCTGCCGTATCTCCTAACAAAACATGGGAGGGGAGTATAGGAGGGGCGGTTTGTGCCATTGGGGTTGCCTTTCTGCTAAGCAGATATTGGTCATGTTTCACCCTGATAGAATGGTTAGGATTGGCAGTGATTTTTGTAGTATTCTCCAGCCTAGGAGATTTGGTGGAGTCACGCATGAAAAGAAGTTTTGATGTAAAAGATTCGGGCAATCTTATGCCGGGGCATGGTGGCATTTTAGACCGCTTTGATGCCATGCTTTTTTCTGTTCCGTTTGCCTACGCCTTTTTGCAATTGATAAGAATTTTTGAAAACTAATTTTAGATAAAAACACAACTGATGAAAGATAAAATACTCTTCGCCCTTAGCCATGTGGACGACCCTGATTTAAGAAAGGATTTGGTAACCCTGAATATGATTCAGGATATAAAAGTGGAAGGGAATAAGGTTACCTTTAGGCTGGTGCTTACCACGCCTGCCTGCCCGTTAAAGGACATGATAAAAAATGCATGCATCACCGCCATTCATCATTTTGTAGATAAAAATCTGGAGGTGAATATTATTCTGGATTCAAAAACTACCACCTCCCAAACCAACCAAAATGATGCGCTAAGCAGGATTAAAAATATTATAGCTGTGGCATCGGGAAAGGGGGGAGTGGGCAAATCAACCGTAGCAGTGAATCTTGCAATTGCGCTTGCTAAACTTGGGGCAAAAACAGGTTTGCTGGATGCTGATATTTATGGGCCAAGTTTGCCCACTATGTTGGGCTTGAGGGGTGCACAACCACAAGTAACAAAAGAGGGAGAAAAAATAACCATTATCCCATTTGAGAAATATGGAATAAAAGCAATGTCCATTGGCTCTTTGGTGGAAGAAAAGCAAGCTTTGATTTGGCGTGGTCCCATGATTTCTACCGCCCTCAAACAACTCTTGCGTGATGTTGATTGGGGCGATTTGGATTATCTGATTATTGATATGCCTCCCGGCACTGGGGATATTCACCTTACCCTTGCCCAACAATTCCCGCTGGGCGCAGTGGTGATGGTTACCACACCGCAATTGGTTTCTTTGGCAGATGTGCACAAAAGCATGGCGCTGTATATGAACCCCGCCATCAACAAACCCGTGATTGGTGTGGTGGAAAATATGAGTTGGTTTTCTCCGGAAGAACACCCTGAAAGCAAATACTTTTTGTTTGGTAAGGGGGGAGGAGAAAAGATTGCCTCAGAATATAATATCCCACTATTGGCGCAGTTGCCGTTGTTCCAGAAAGTAGCAGAAAATGCTGATGAAGGTTTGCCCGCAGTACTCAATGAAAACCCTGAAATCTCTAAACATTTTATAGAGATGGCTGGCCATATTGCAAGGCAGATTGCGGTGCTTAATAACGCCTCTCATATAGCCGAACATACACCTGCATAGAAAGAAATTCTTTCTTCAAAATCCATTTGTTGGAGTGGAGTTCTGCAAGTTCAGCATCCTCAAAACCGTTGAAGATATTGCTCTCAAAAATGTATTTATCTTTAGCCAAATCTTTGGGTTTAAAACGCCATGAGGTGGTGTCAAGGTCAGAGAATTTTGTACCATCTATATTGGGGAATGATGTCCCGATTTCTGAGGTAGGAATCTTTTCTTGCTGTATGAAATCAATCATCTTCTCACGCAATTTAAAATATGGGATATGGGCAACCGTAGCATCCCAACCATTTGCAATTCCGGTGGGATAAATCCAGAAATTACCTGTGATAAAACCTAAGGCAATCAACCCTAAAATCAAATTTCTTTTGAGTTGAGAAGAGAGTTGAAAAACAAAATAAACCGCCACCAAAATCAGTAATAAATACCCCACCGAATAGTATCTGTGCATAATAGGATTCCCAAACGGCACAAAGGAAATGGAAAAGAGTAAAATGGGTGTTAGCAACACAATAAAAAGTGGTTTTGCGGCTGCAATTGTTTTTCTTTTCAGGAGAATAATAATTAAAACAATCACCCAAATAATAGCTCCTCCAAAGTCAAAATGGTTTTTGGTAATCACCAGAATATTGCGCAGCATTTCTGATGGCGTAGTGATACCTCTGCTATAACTCCAGCCGTCAGCAGGAGTAGAAATTGCCCAACCTGTTTTTTGAAAATGGTAAAAAATCCAAACGCAAAAAAGTGCGGATGGAATTAGATAACTCAGCCAATTTTTGAGGACATCTTTTCTAAAAAGCAAAACGTGTGTGGCGGCTAAAGCCGCCACCCCAACCACCCCCCGCAAACTCACAGAAAGCATTAAAACCAACGCAACCCCCAATCCCAATTTATTATTTTTGAGGATGGAATTCAACCCCCATAAATACCCAAAAACCAAAACCACATCCGCAGAAGGCATGTTGGATTGTGCCAGCCAAGTGGGTTGCAAACAG
>JAPLCZ010000137.1 GCA_026391915.1 Bacteroidota bacterium
GCATCTACCAAACTCAGTTGAAACTGAGGCGATGCCAATAATAATGTTTGGTGCTGGCTATGGATATCTACTAACTCTTCTCCCAATTCTTTAAGTACAGAAATAGTAACAGGACTATCATTTATAAACGCCCTTGATTTACCTCCTGGTGCTATCTCCCTCCTTATTATAGTGGGAGAATCCCAGTCCAGTTCATGGGTAGTGAAGAAATCAGCGAAAGTATTTTGGGGCAGATTGAATGTGCCTTCTATCACACACTTCTTAGTATCGTCTTGCAATAGATTGCTCTCAGCACGGTTGCCCAAAATCAATCCCAGCGCACCCAATAAGATGGATTTTCCTGCACCAGTTTCTCCGGTAAGCGTGGTTAATCCTGCATTGAAATTAACTTCCAATTCGCGGATAAGAATATAATTTTGTATGCTGAGAGAGGTAAGCATTTAATTCAGTATTCGCATTTTTGCGTATTTGATAAGTATCTGTTTTTCGCCAATGGCATCAAACAAAATCTTCGCTTTTTTGTCCTCGCCTTTGCCCTCTACCATCAGCACTTTGCCTTGCCCAAACCGCACATGCACTACCTCCATCCCCTCTTGCAAAGTGGAAACATCTTCTGCCACAAAAGCCGCCTCTGCTTGGTAGGATGCCTTAACAATAGGCTTATTCACCACAGGTTTTGGCACTACATATTTGCCTACAAAAGCACCCTCTCTTTCTCTAGCAGGCTGTACTTGGTTATAGTCTAAAAACTTTGGGTTGATTTCTTCAATAAAGCGGCTGGGTTCGCTGTAAACCACCTGCCCCCAACGGAATCTTGATTGCGCAAAAGAAAGGAAGACCCGTTTTCTGGCGCGGGTGAGAGCCACATAAAAAAGGCGGCGTTCTTCTTCCAAATCCTCTCTGGAGGTTAGGCTCATCTGGCTAGGGAAAAGGTTCTCCTCCAACCCTGCCACATATACTACCGGGAACTCCAACCCCTTTGCCCCGTGTATGGTCATTAGGGTTACTTTGTCATCACCAATTTGCTGCTTATCTGCATCAGTAAACAGGGCAATCTCTTGCATAAAAACACCGAGATGTTTGTCCTCAATATCTGTTCTTTCAGTAAATTCTTTAATGGCACCAAGCAACTCTTGCAGGTTATCATATCTATTAATACCCTCAATGGTTTTGTCCTCAAAATAATGTTTGTTGATGCCAGAAGTTTTAGCAATTTCAGTAGCAAGGTCAAAGGCATTCATACTACCCACCTGCACCTGAAACCGCTGGATTAAAACCACCCATTCTGATACCGTTCTTCTACCTCTGCTATCAATACCCGAGGCGTGTTGGATATTTTTTGCAACATCCCAAAGGCTCATCTCATTTTCTTTGGCAAGCACAATCATTTTGCTAACGGTAGTATCACCAATCCCTCTTGCTGGGAAGTTGATTACCCGCTTAAAAGCTTCCTCATCATTTGTGTTAATGGCAAGGCGGAAATAAGCAAGTAAATCCTTTACCTCTTTGCGTTGATAAAAGGAAACGCCACCAATAATTTGATAGGGAATGTTGAGCCTCCTCAACGCCTCCTCAAATGCACGGGATTGATAATTGGTGCGGTAAAGAATAGCAAAATCTTTTTCATTAAGGTGGTCTTTCATCTTCACCTCAAAGATGGAATTAGCAACCAAAACGCCCTCCTCATTATCCGTAAGGGCTTTAAATACTTTTATCTTATCACCAATCCCGTTATCCGTCCAGATATTTTTCTCTAACTGATATTTATTTTTTTTGATAATGTCAGAAGCTGCCTCCACAATGGTTTTGGTAGAACGGTAATTCTGTTCCAGTTTAAAAACTTTGAGGTCGGGGTAATCCTTTTCGTAGTTTAAAATGTTTTTGATACTTGCCCCGCGGAAGGCATAAATACTTTGGGCATCATCACCAACAACACAAATGTTTTGGTGCGCCGCCGCCAGTTTTTTTATAATCAAATACTGAATATGATTGGTGTCCTGATACTCATCCACCATCACAAACCTAAACTTTTGCTGATACTTATTTACCACATCAGGGTGTTGTAAAAAAAGCTCATAGGTTTTAATGAGGAGGTCATCAAAATCCATTGCGCCTGCATTGCGGCAGCGCTTGGTGTATTGCTCATATAGGTAGCCAATCTTGGGTTTGCCGGATGCCCTATCCGTTTCTGATAGCTCTGCGTTTTGTTCATATTCTCTGGGAGAAATAAAATTATTCTTCGCCAAAGAAATCCTTGAATACACATGTGCGGGTTTATAAACTTCATCATTTAGCCCTTCTTCTTTAATGATGCCTTTAATAAGGCTTTTGCTATCCTCAGTATCATATATAGTGAAGTTTTGGGGGTAACCAATTTTGTGAGCCTCTATCCTTAGTATCTTAGCAAAGATGCTGTGGAAAGTCCCCATCCAAAGGTTTTTTGCCTCTGCGCCTACCAATTTCTCAATCCTATTTTGCATTTCCTTAGCTGCTTTATTGGTAAAAGTTAGCGCAAGAATATGCCAAGGGTCAATGCCCTGGTCCATTAAATAAGCAATGCGATATGTAAGCACACGGGTTTTGCCGGAGCCAGCCCCTGCCACTATCATCACAGGACCTTCTATGGTTTCCACGGCGGCGCGCTGTTCCGGATTTAGTTCATCTAAGTAGGTACTCATTGCTTGCAAAATTCAATATAAAAGCCCATAAAACAAAGAAGCAGGAATGTGTATTCCTGCTTCTTTAAAAATATATTAAAAGTTTTGGTATCGTTATTAAAACTACTATCTGCGGGCTTCTTTGATACGGGCTTTTTTACCGCTTAACTCGCGTAGATAGAAGATTCTTGCTCTGCGCACTCTTCCTTTTTTGTTCACTACAATTTTCTCAACATTGAGGGAGTGGATAGGGAAAATCCTCTCTACCCCTACGCCTTCAGAAATTTTACGAACTGTAAAAGTTTCGGTAGAGCCAATGCCTTTGCGTTGTAGCACAACACCTTGGAAAGGCTGTATACGTTCTTTATTTCCTTCTTTAATTCTATAGTGAACTGTTACGGTATCCCCAGCTTTAAAAACCGGTAAATCCTTTTTTAAATACTCTGCCTGAATCTCTCTGATGATGTTTTGCATGACGCTAAATTTTGATGTGCTTTACTAAATTGAACTGCAAAGATAGGGTGAGAAGTTGAATGTATAAAATGAAGGTGAGGAAAATATTGATAATGAAACAGAGGCTTAATGGCAAAGGTTATTTCTTTTTAAGATGAATTCCTTTGTTATACATATCAACTGTTTGGGCTAAATAATCTTCAGCATAGTCCATAACAAATAGTGAATACAAATAACCACCAACACATATTGCACTTACTACTACAGGACCAATAAATTGGGTAGGCGTTATGGGAGATGCATCAGACGGCCTTATTGCATTATACAATAATCCATAACCTGTAAACCCAATTGCAAAAGTTCCAACAAAACCTGTTGTGCCTTTTACAAGATCTCGCTTAAAGTTGGTCTTTTTCCAATCATCCATAAAGTTTATCACCTTTGGGTCATCTTGAAATTCATCTTTCAGATTCCAATAACTTGCAATTGTTACATCACAAGTATCGCACTTATTAATTGCGTAAATGGTTTCTTTAATTGTGCTGGTGCTATGTGTGCCATTTGAGTAGGAGCCAGAAGAAACCGTTCTTGAAACTCTTGCTTTATATAGGTTATAATAGAATCCGGGTTTTACTTTCTTGTAAAAAGTACCACCGCCATCTGAGTAATAGTAGTTACCATTAGTTTTCAGGAATAACACCTCCTTATATTCATACTTTTTATCATCTAGTTTAATATAATTTTCCCCAAATAATCTTTCCCAAAAGCCAACTGTTCTTCCCTCTTCTAATAAAGAAACTGGGCTAACATCTAGCACTGCCCCTACTACCTTAGCTTTATCCTTCTTTAAAATCACAAAGTTTTTTTGCGCCTTCGAGGATAGACATCCAAGGATAAGGGCAATTATCAAATAGGTTTTTTTTATCATATTGTGTTTATTTTTTTGTAGTATTTTTATACATAAGGTATCCTAATCCGCTGTACAACATCAAGGGGAACAAGAAATCCAAGACTCCAACAAAAGCTGAAAGGATACCTCCAAAAGGTGTGAATATCATCCCAAGGTATAAGAGGATATCCAGAATTAAATATCCACCTCCCCACAACAAAATTGAATTACCTAATTCTTCTTTCTCAAAGGGTTTCATGGTACTTATCTTTAAATATTCCTTAAACCAATAAGCAGCTCTCAAACCAAAATAAAGGCATAAAAGCATTACAGGGATTAAAATGGCAATACTTATTATGCCAAAAATTGAGGTTAAAAATCCCATCAAGGTTATTACGGCTACGGTGCCAGCAGTAACAGCACTAAAAGAAACTGATGCAAAATATAGAAAAAACAAAATAGGAATGCCAAGGTAGGCTATCATCCTAATCCAAGCT
>JAPLCZ010000274.1 GCA_026391915.1 Bacteroidota bacterium
TAATGGAACTACAGTGAAACTCCCTGTACTTAGCCAACCCGGTGTTAGATATGGCATAATTGCCATTGCATTAGGTTATGGCAGAAGCATGAATGAAACCGCAGGGAAAGTATGTAATGGTATTGGCGCTAATGCTTATCATTTTGCATCTGTTTCGGGTGATTGCATTTCCTACCAAGGTGCTTCTGCAGAAATGAAGAAGACAGGTGATACTTATGATTTGGCTTTAACCCAAACGCATCATCACATGGAAGGTCGTGATTTGGTACGCGAAACCACGCATTCTGATTTAGAAAAAGGTGTTTATAAAGAACATTGGGAAACCGAATATAAAGGACATCAAGTAATAAGCATGTGGCAAGATTACCGCTACCCGGGTCACAAATGGGGAATGGCAATTGACCTCAATGCCTGCACAGGATGTAATGCTTGTGTAGTTAGCTGCCAGGCAGAAAACAATGTGCCTGTGGTAGGTAAAGATGAAGTTCGCCGCAGAAGAGAAATGCATTGGATTCGTATTGACCGCTACTATTCTTTTGTAGATACAGATGGTAAACTACACGATGACTTTAAAGACATTGATAAGAACGCAGCTAAGTTTGGCAATTACGAAAACGTAAAAGTTGTTTTCCAACCTTTGATGTGCCAACATTGCGATAATGCACCTTGTGAATCTGTTTGCCCAGTAAATGCAACCAATCACTCATCAGATGGGTTAAACCAACAAGCCTATAACCGTTGCGTGGGTACTCGTTACTGCGCTAATAACTGCCCATATAAAGTACGTAGGTTCAACTGGTTCAACTATGCCATCAATGGTAAGTTTAAAGACTACACCTTGAGCCCTGATTTAGAAAGAATGGTATTGAACCCAGATGTAACAGTTCGTACAAGAGGGGTTATGGAGAAATGTACTATGTGCGTTCAACGCATACAAGTAGGTAAATTGACGGCTAAGAAAGAAGAACGCCCCATTAAGGATGGAGAAATTCGCACTGCATGTATGCAGGGTTGCCCAGCAAACGCTATTGTATTTGGAGATATGAATGACCCAAATTCAGAAATAAGTAAACTCATCAAAAACGAAAGGAAGTACAAGATTTTGGATAACGAACTTAACACCAGACCGGGTGTGAGCTACCTTGCTAAAATCAGAGTTAATCCTAAAGAAATTGTATAAAACGTATTTGTAAATAAATTCATGAGCATAGAATCACCTATTCGCGAACCGTTAATTTTTGGAGATGTAAATCTCCACACCATTACAGAAGATGTATGTGGTCCTACTGAACATAAACCTACCAAAGCATGGTGGTTTGGCTTTACCATAGCCTGCTGCGGATTTGCTTTTGGTATCTTCTGCTTTACTTGGGAAGTAATGTTTGGTATTGGTACTTGGGGTTTGAATAAAACCATTGGATGGGGCTTTGACATCACCAACTTTGTATGGTGGATTGGTATAGGCCACGCAGGTACACTTATCTCTGCCATCCTTTTATTGTTCCGCCAAGAGTGGAGGAATTCCATCAACCGTTCTGCGGAAGCCATGACCATTTTTGCGGTAATGTGTGCAGGTATGTTTCCTATCTTCCATATGGGAAGGGTTTGGAATGCACATATGTTCTTGCCATTACCCAATGACTTCGGGCCACTTTGGCCAAACTTTAATTCACCATTGCTATGGGATGTATTCGCCATATCAACATATTTCACCGTATCACTTGTGTTTTGGTACACAGGTTTGTTGCCAGATTTGGCTTCCATCCGTGATAGGGCTACAACTAAAATGCGTTGGAGTATCTATAACTTCTTAAGCTTTGGATGGACGGGTTCAGTGCGCCACTGGAATAGATTTGAATTGGTGAGCTTAATATTAGCAGGTATCTCAACCCCTCTTGTACTTTCTGTACATACTATTGTATCCTTTGACTTTGCTACATCTGTAATTCCGGGATGGCATACTACTATCTTCCCTCCATACTTTGTGGCAGGAGCTATCTTCTCTGGTTTTGCTATGGTGCATACACTTTTAGTAGTAGCACGTGTTACCATGAAATTGGAAAACTACATTACCATTGGGCACTTAGAGGCAATGGCTAAGATTATTACTTTAACGGGTTCTATGGTAGGTATAGCTTACGGTACTGAGTTCTTTATGGCTTGGTATAGCGGTTATAAATATGAGCAGTTTGCCTTTATCAACCGTGCCTTTGGACCTTATTGGTGGGCATATTGGAGTATGATTACTTGTAACGTAATCACACCACAATTATTCTGGTTCAGGAAAATAAGAAGAAGCCCTGTGGCTATATTCATACTTTCTATATTCGTAAATATTGGGATGTGGTTTGAGAGGTTTGTAATTATCGTTATCTCTCTTCATAGAGATTTCTTACCTTCTTCTTGGGCGATGTATGTGCCTACGTGGGTGGAAGCTGGTATGTTTATAGGAACAATAGGATTCTTCTTTTGGTGGTTCTTCTTATTCGCTAAATTCTTCCCTGTAATTGCCATGGCAGAGGTGAAGATGATTTGGAAGAAAACTACTACTGGCAAGCCAGCAGGTGCATTTTTACCACTGCAGGATTATGACCCAGATAAAGCTTATCAATTAGCGGATATGAATAACCCCAATTATTTGGATAGCGCAGGTGGTCATGACCACGGACATTCAGAGCACCATCACACAGAAGAACCAATTACTCATTAATCTCATTATTAAAAGAAATAATACTTCATACTCATGCTGAAGATAAAAAGAACAAATTGTATTGTAGCCGTATTTAATGACGACCATGTGTTGCTTGGTGCATTGCGGACTGCAGTAGCAAAGGGATATAACATCATTGATGTATTTACCCCATTTCCTGTTCACGGTATAGAAAAAACACTTGGTATAAAAAGGAGTAACCTTGGTATTGCAGCCTTTGTATTTGGTTGCATTGGGTTATGCTTCGGGCTTTCCCTTACCTATTATACCATGACTTACGACTGGCGCATAAACATTGGCGGTAAACCTAACTGGCCATTGCTTTCTTTTGTGCCGGTTTTGTTTGAGTGTACTATATTAATCACAGCTTTAGGGATGGTAACTACATTCTATACCATCTGCAAACTTGCCCCCGGAGTTATCCCTGTAATCTATGACAAACGCGCTACTGATGACCGTTTTGTTGTGCTATTAGAGGACGATGCAAGAGGTGCTGAAATCAGAATGATAATGAAAGAAAACGGTGCTGAAGAAATCCGTGATGATGTTCATGTAACAGATAATTTCCCCGGACCTTCACCATTAAAACTTAGGTAAAAAATGAAGATGAACATAAATAAGTTTGTTTTAACTCTATTGATTGGCGCAGGATTAACCGCTTGCTCATATGACCGTAATCCGGAATCAGGTAACTACAATCCGGAAGACCCAGGGTTTGTTTATGAGTTTGAGGGTGATATGTATTACTCTGTACCCTATGACCCCCTCTCCCAATGGGAAGGGCATTTCAACCGCTTTAATAAAGATAGCATCAATATGAGGATGCCTGTAAAAGGCACTATAGCACGTGGAAAACGTGGCTATACTTACCGCTATGAAAATACAATGGATGGATATGAACTTGCCGGAAAAGAATTGCATAATCCACTAGAAAATACCCCTGAAAATATTGCTGCCGGAAAATACCTATATGACATCAATTGCTGGCATTGCCACGGTAAAGAAGGTAGGGCTGATGGCCCAGTTGCTAAGAAAGTAACACCCCCACTTTACCAAGCGAAAAACATTAGAGAATTATCTGAAGGCAAGATGTTCCATTCCATTACTTATGGTAAAAACTTGATGGGTTCACACGCCTCTCAGTTGAACCCCAATGAAAGATGGCAAGTGATATTATACGTTAAGAAATTAATGCACACGGGTCCCTTCCCTGACCAACCCGCCTCTGACTCTACCAAGACTAAACAGGCTGACAAAAAGGATTTAAAAGACACTAAAGAAAGTAAAAAATCATAACACACGTGGAATCACTGAATCAAAAATTTACTTTTACAAGCAAAACCAGAAACTTATTCATAGGGATAAGTGTGGTGGGGTTAGTTTTAATCCTTGCAGGACTTGTAGTTCATAAAGACCAATATGCACGCTTTTGGGCTAATTTCCTTCTCTCTAATTTCTACTTCTTTGCTTTTAGCATAGTAGCGGTTTCTTTTCTTGCCATACAATATCTTGCGCATGCAGGATGGAGTGCCGGCATCAAAAGAATACCGGAGGCAATGAGTACTTACCTACCCATTCCTTTTATAGGTTTCTTAATTATTATTGGTGCTTCTTTTATGCATGGGCATGGGATGACAGCTTTATATGAGTGGACTCATGAAAGCATTGTGAAAGCTGACCCTGTGCTTACAGGCAAATCTCCTTATCTTAATTCTACCTTTTGGATAATCCGTGTGTTTGTATATTTTGCTATATGGATTTTATGTGCCCGCGCTTACCGTGCTTACTCCCGCAAAGAGGATGAAGTTGGCGGCATGGAGTACTACCACAAACAAGTGAAACTATCCGCAGGGTTTTTACCTGCCTTTGGGGTTACCTTTTGTTTGGCTGCTTTTGATTGGTTTATGAGCATACAACCACATTGGTATTCTACCATATTTGCGGTGAATGTTTGGGCATCTGCCTTTGTAGGCTTTATGACGGTAACCAACATCACCATTATCCTTTTAAAGAAAAACAACTATATGCAATGGGTATCTGAAAACCATATGCATGACCTTGGTAAATTTATGTTTGCGTTCAGTGTATTCTGGACTTATACTTGGCTCTCTCAGTTCTTGTTGATTTGGTATGCCAACTTACCTGAGGAAACTCCTTATTACCTTGCACGCATGTGGGGCAACTGGAAGTATTTATTCTTCCTCAATCTATTCTTAAACTTTGCCTGCCCTTTCTTAATGTTTATGATGAGGGATGCTAAACGTACCCCAAACTGGATTTTATTTGTAGGCGCAGTATTACTAATGGCAAAATACCTTGACTGGTATATTATAGTTATGCCTTTTACGGCTGGCCACACCTCTGGTTTTGGTTTGTATGAAATTGGGTTCTATATGTTCTTTGGCGGTATGTTTTGCTATAGCTTGGCTTATAGCCTAAGCAAAGCCAACCTTGTACCTACCAAACACCCTTACCTTATAGAAAGTTTGCACCACGAAGTATAGAAATATACTTTTAACTAAAAATATAAAAGCCCCGCATTTTTTTGATGCGGGGCTTTTTTGTTTTGGGGGGCGGGAGAGTTTAAAAAAATAAAAATAATTTTTTCTTTGCTAATTAAAATAAAGTATTAACTATGCACCTACAAAAGCGCCCCTAAAACGCACCACACCCCTAAAAAATGATTTCTAATTCGTTGATATTCTTTTAGATACTTAATTATATATCTCCAAATCTTTTTATTTTGAAAATAGAACTGATGTTATCAAGTTTTGCTTTAATGTCCGTAAGTATTTTCTTATGTATGTCATTTAGATTGGAGAGCTATTGCGGCGCAATGGCAACCAACTTACTTACGTGGTAAGCAATTGCAGCGCAATACCAAGCAAAGTGTTTACGTTGATGGCTATTGCAGCAGAAACGCAAGCAACTGACTTACGTGGTGAGCTATTGCAGCGCAATAGTATGCAAAGGATTTCCTACCACTTCATTTAAAAAAAACACTAAAAAAAATAAAATTATGAGTACATGGCAAGGCGTTAAAAACCTCTTTCTAAAAGCAACAGAGCACAATTATTTATTGATGCTTATCATCAGCAATTTCCATTACAATAAACTAATGGCAAACACCAACCCCTTATTTTTTCCATTAAGGGATGCTTATGTTCCACTGCATAATGCTATAGTGGCGGCATATAATGCGTGGAAGGCAGCAGGTAGCTCTCAGAAAACAAACACCCTTACGGTGAATCAGCTATTGGGGCTAAGCAAAACCAAACTGGATATTTGGGAGCCCGCCATTATGGTAGTATATGTAAAAACCAGCCCTGAGTATCCCACTTTTTTCCCTCAAGGGCGCAAAACCTATACTGAAGGCAGTATAGAATCACGCATTTCTGCTTTTGGCGCTTTGGATATAAACCTTGAAGGCATTGTACCCTTGGCAACTACCAAAGGGCAGGTGCATACCTATTGGCAGGATGTAACCGATGCCCGCCAACTGCAACAACAAAATATGCAAAACTCTACTGCGGTAGAGGCAGCACGCATTGCTGGCATGACCCAAATGTGGGTAAACCTATCCACCATGAATGCGCAATTACCTAATGATGGCGATACAGTAGCCTCTTTTTATGATGTGGAAGCCATCACCCACCATGAGCAATTAATCTTTACAGGCACTCTGCTGCCCTCTCAAATTAAAGAAGTACTTAAGCACAAATTTGACCCCGCCACAGACCATTTAGTATTGATAAACCCATTTGATACCCCAATAGATTGCTATTTTACCAATGGCCTTACAGACCAAAAAGAACCCGGCAGCCAATACGTACACATGCCCCCACACACACAGCAATTGGTAAGCATGCCACAGCTTAACTATGCTGATGATAGAAGGCATCTTTATATGGCTAATATCTCCACCACAGTGGAGGCGCAGTGGGAAGTGGATATGCAGTAAAAAATAAAACAAACAAATAAATAAACACACAAATGAAAACAGCATTATTCCAAAGTTTAAAAGACACCTTCGTCAATGCGGCAACGCAGAATAATAAAACAACTGCTGAATTATGCATTGTTGAATTATCTTCGGGTAACTTCCCAAAGGCAGTAACCCTAAGTGAGGACATAATAAAAGGAGATATTAATGACTCAATAGGCTGGGCTGCAAAAGCATTATCTCAAGCTCACTTATTTGATTATGGCAGTAATCTATTTTTCCTAAAATCATCTATTACTTCCCTTGGTGAGTTTAAAAAGAAAACAAATCTTTCTGCAAAAGAAATAAATACTATTGAGGCAGTTTTTGTAACGACAATACTGGATAGAACAGTTGCTTTGGTAACTGAAAGATTGAATGAGGTTATTGCTTTAAGGCAACAAGCAATTCAAGAGAAACAGAAAGCAACGGCAGCCGCAGTTGGAACTTTGGTAAGTGCTTATGTTGGTAGCCAATCTAATTCTAATATCGGTAAGGTAATAGGATTTGGTGGTGCAGTTGCCGGTGTAGCAGCTACCGCACAATTTAATACAAATGCAGAGGAACTTAATAATGCCTCAAAGGGTGTATTTGGTGTTGCTATTGGCAATATTTCTTTAACCATAGGAGGTGCAATGAGTTTAAAAAGAAACTTAAATACATTAGACCCCTATGTCCGTGAGGAGGCTATATCCACCTTAAATAATTGGACAACCACTCTTGCATTTTTATACCAACAAGTTGGTGAAAATATACTTAGTTATTTTGAAGGATATAAAAAGGGAGCTAAGTATTTCGACGCTGTCAAAAATTTAATGAATGTGCCAGAAATAACACAGTTTCTCTATTTGTCCAAAATGCTTGGAGTTGAACAATCTATACCAGAGTTTAATAAATTAGAAACCCAAATTATTGAAATTAGTAATGCTGATTTAAGTTTAATCAAGAGAGAGCAATTCAAGAATGCCGCTATCATATTTATCTCAGCAGTTGGGATTGACCTTATTATTACCTTTGTATTTAATAGTCCTATGGGGGGCATTTTAGGTATGATTGGAGGTGTGGTATTATTATCCATTATTCTATCTACGAAAGGGAAAGCTGGGGAATTGGCAAGGTCAATTGTTAGTTTTATTGCCGCTTTAAAGAAGTTTAAATTAACAAGTGATAAAATAATAATTGAGAATATGAGCTCAGAGGATAAAACTTTTAATACTGAAATATCCCAGCCTAATCAACAAAACAATTCTGGTAATTCTGCAAGTACAGAATGGGAAGAAATGAGGTAGGGGACATATTTTGACTGTTCAGGATTTAATTAATCTTGTTCTTTTTACTATAAGGATTATTTAATCCGCCAATAAAAAGAAAAGCCCCGCAACAACTGCGGGGCTTTCTTATTTACATATGGCAGCTAAGAACTCCCCCAAATCAACCTCGTTTTTCAGGCATGGTTTTTAAAACCAAAACCAATAAAACCTCAAACTATATGAAAAATCATCTACTATTTTCTCTTGGTATTTCTTTCTTCATGTTGATTTCATTCAACGCAAAATCTCAAGACTCTATTAAACCAAAACCTCGGAAACCATATGGGCAATTTTATATCATGGGCGGTGTGAGGAGTGTAATGAATCCTGCCTCTAATGTTTCATTAATGTTTATTGATGAATCTGCCAACCCTGATACGGTTAATAATTCTAAAACTTTAAAGAGTGGTAAATATGCCCCTGATATTTTATTCGGGATGGTTTTCCCAATTAAAAACTATTGGTTTATTAAAGGGCAACTTGGGGTTTTTGTGCTTAGGAATTATGGGTTTAATCTGGATTTAGGGGGAGGAATAAATCTTGAAACTCCTCATTGGATTATCCAGCCCGGTATTGATTTCAGCATGAATAGTTCTGCAATGCCCATGGGGAGTATGGTAAGGAAATCGGACTATATTCAAATTAATGATAAGCAGTTTACTGATAAATCTATCAGCATTACCGCAGATGATTTTTATATGGGAGTGCAACCCAATATTGGGTTTCAATACACATTAAACCGCAATGTTAACATCAGAGGGGATATTGGTTATCATTATAATTTTTATAAAAATACAGATATCTCTTTTAGCGGTATTACAGCAAATAATACAGATGAATCTACCAATAAAAAACTTAGTGCAGCTAATGTAGAGTACAGAATTAACAACAGCATTAGCCCAAAATCTCCTTTTGATTACAATGGGTTATTCGTTCATTTTGGTGTAGCATGGAATCTTTTTAATGGTGAAAAATCTACAAATACTAACCATACCTCCCAACCTAATAACACAAATAATACTAACCCATATACACCCCCTGTTACAAAACCTAAAGTAGTATTACCAAGGGAGGAAATCCCCAAACCAAAACCTAAACAAAAGGTAGGGCAATAACCTTTTGTTATCCAAGGAAAATTTAACTTAACTCAACATCTGTTTGCTGCAAGGCATAGGGGTAAATCCTTTTATAGCAATCCTTAACATCTGCTTCCAGCAATTGTTTGAATTTACCAATGTTAAGCTTAAGGAAAGCAGAGATAAAAATGGCATCCTCATTATTACTAAGGAATGTATTTTCAAGGTATTTTATTTTCTCTTCTGGGCTAAGGTCAATGATTTTGTCCTCATCCATCACTATGTAATTATCCGCTTTATTATATACCGTAATAATCTTTTTGTCCTTTACCCCCAGTGAGGTAAGGGTATCATGCACTACCTGCATTTGGTTTTCATAATCATGATGAGATATATCCACCACATGTAATAAAATATCAGCTTCAAGGGCTTCATCAAGGGTGGATTTAAAACTCTCCACAAGGTTATGCGGCAGCTTGCGGATGAAACCTACCGTATCTGATAAAAGCACAGGATAAGAACCTAACATTATTTTGCGCACTGTGGTATCCAGCGTTGCAAAGAGTTTATTTTCCGCAAGGAGGGTTTCTTTGGAGAGGATATTCATGATGGTGCTTTTGCCCACATTGGTATATCCCACTAATGCCACTCTTACTTTTTGCCCACGGTTAGCGCGCTGGGTTTTGGCTTGTATGCTTATCTTTTTAAGTTTCTCCTTGAGCAAAGAAATTTTAGTACGGATAGCACGGCGGTCAGTTTCAATTTCTGTTTCTCCTGGGCCTTTCATACCTACGCCACCTTTTTGTTTGCTAAGGTGAGTCCAGAGGCGGGTAAGGCGGGGGAGTAGGTACTCGCATTGCGCCAAATCAACCTGTGCGCGGGCTTGTGCGGTTTTGGCTCTGCCGGCAAAAATATCAAGGATGAGGTTAGTGCGGTCAAGGATTTTGCATGTGAGTACATTCAAGCTCATCAAGATGTTCTTTAACAATAGCAGGTGTATCTGCCACAGTGCATATACCAATAAGGACGGCGGTTTCTTGTTTATCCATAATACTTTAGTGCAAAACTCCATATAATTTAACTGATAGCAGAATAAATATTTAGTACCCAAATGAAAGTAACAGACCACATAAAAAACGCAAAGAAAACTTTATTCAGTTTTGAAATTTTACCGCCACTAAAAGGCAAAAGTATAGAATCTATTTATGAAGGCATTGATAACCTTTTGGAGTTTGACCCTAAGTTTATTGATGTAACCTACCACCGCCAAGAGTATGTATATAAAAAACATGCAAATGGGCTGCTGGAAAAGGTGAGTGTGCGCAAACGCCCAGGTACAGTTGGCATCTGTGCTGCCATCAAAAATAAATATAATATTGATACAGTACCCCACCTTATTTGTGGTGGATTCACCAGAGATGAAACCGAAAATGCGTTAATTGATTTACATTTTTTGGGCATCCATAATGTGCTTCTTTTAAGAGGTGATGCTATAAAAACAGAGAAAGATTTTGTGCCTAACCCTAATGGGCATAACTATGCGCTTGACCTTGTAAAACAAGTGGTAAATATGAATGCAGGAGTATATATGGATGATGATTTGGTAGATGTGGCACATACAAATTTCTGTGCTGGAGTGGCAGGTTATCCTGAGAAACATTTTGAAGCACCCAACTTTGAAAGCGACCTTAAATACCTTAAAGCAAAGGTGGATGCCGGAGCTGATTATATTGTTACCCAATTGTTTTTTGACAACAGTAAATACTTTGCCTTTGTAGATAAATGCAGGGCAGCAGGAATTAATGTACCTATTATCCCGGGGTTAAAACCCCTTACCACAAAGAGCCAAGTAAAGGTGCTTCCATCCATTTTTAATATTGATATTCCATTTGATTTAACGGAAGCTATTAACAAATGCAAAGATGATAAAGAAGCGAAAATTGTAGGAGTGGAGTGGGGCGCTGCACAGGCAGCAGAACTCATAAAGCATAATGTGCCTTGTTTGCATTTTTATACTATGGGTAAGGGGGAGAGCACTCATAATATCGCCAAGCTGGTTTATTAGATGGGCAAAGGCATTGTTAAAAAAAGCACTGGTAGTAATTATGAAATTATGACGGCTGATAATGCCATCATCAATGCCGTGATAAAAGGAAAATTTAGAATGGATGCCATCTATACTACCAATCCCGTGGCAGTTGGGGATGAAGTTGGTTTTATGATGGAGGGAGAAGTGGCAATAATTAATGAACTCTTCCCGAGGCGCAACCATATCATCCGTAAAAGCAATAACCTTAGCCATGAGAGCCAGATAATTGCCAGCAATCTGGATGCTGTAATGATTATGGTTTCGCTAAAAGAGCCTTACACAAGTATGGGCTTTGTTGATAGAATTCTGCTGATTGCAGAGGCATATCAAATCCCTGCAATTATTGTCATCAATAAAACAGATTTATATACTGATGCAGAAAAAGGAATCGTTAACGACTATCATCATATTTACCCGAAAACAGGGTACCCTATAATTGAGATTTCCGCCAAAGAGAACCAAAATATTGATGAGGTGAGAGAGTTTATTGAGGGTAAAAAAGTACTCATCACAGGGCATAGCGGCACCGGTAAAACTACTTTAATGAATCTCCTTAATCCTGCGCTTAACTTAAAGACTTCAACCATATCCAGCTATAGTAATAAAGGTACCCATACCACCACTTTTGCAGAGATGCATATCATCAACCCAACAACTTTTGTAATAGATACCCCCGGTATAAAAGACTTTGGAATTATTGATATTGCCAAAGAAGATGTGGGGCATTATTTCCCTGAAATAAGAGAGCTACTTGGACAATGCAAATACAATAATTGTCTGCATCTAGGAGAGCCGGGTTGCGTAGTGGCAGCTGCTGTAGAAAACGGTGAAATTGCTGCGCCCCGCTTTTATAGCTATTGCAGTATTGTTAATGGCAATGATATTAAATTGAGTTCATACTAAAGACTTAATTGAAATTTCAAAGGACAATTTGTAAAATAGTTCAGCGAACTTTCTTTAATTAATTTTGCACCATAGCTACACAGTTTGAAACTTCATTTCGCCCCAATAATTTTTTTTTGTATTCTGATTCAGATTCCTATAATCGGGTTCTCTCAAAAGGATTCTGCAAAAAAAAATGTTGTTTCCAAAACGGTATCTGGTACTGAAGAGGGGTTCACTGACCACCCAAATAAATTAGAGATATTAGATACCTCTTTGGAGGTAGTTTATCATTTTGACCCTGCTTATAATTTGGAGAATCATTTCACAAATTTGGGGAATAATTTCACTACTACTCATGCGCTTTATTTGAATCCTATAAAACCTGTAGGATTTGATTTTGGTTTTAACCAATGGAATTTTTACAACTACAACCGCAACAATATTAAGTGGTATGATACTCACACGCCCTATGCGGATTTTATGTATGCACAAGGGAACAGAGAGATGCAGTATTTCAATGGAATTTTCAGCTATAATTTCAAACCTAATATGAATGTTTCTGTGCAATACCGAAAGATGACTTCTACGGGGTTTTATGGAAATCAGGCAAGCGATTTACAAAACCTTGCTGCTAATTTTTGGTATCGTTCTCCTTCAAGAAAATACATGGCTATGGCTGGCTCTATCTGGAATTGGATGAAGCAAGGTGAAAGCGGTGGATATAATGACAGCACAGTTGAAAAGTATATTACCAATGGGGTTTCTACTGATTTCCTGGCTCAAATGATTTACGCCAAGCAACAGTATTCTGATAGAAATTATTTTGTAAAACAGTACTACTATTTAGGCAAAACTGAGAGCAAAAAATTGCATGATACCGATAAGGTTGCTACTAAACTTTTCTACCCAAAACTCTATCTGGCGCATGACATTTCTTTTTATGAAAAGAAATTTTATTACAAAGATTCTCTATCAGATTTTAAATTCTTTGATAACTCAAATGATACCTTTCAAACCAAAGACAATTTTAGGTTTAGGGATTTAAGCAATGAAGTGAGCATTGGCACAGCAACAAACCAAAGTCTTAAGGATTCGTCTGGCACAAATGTTTTTAATTTTAAAGGGTACCTCAAGCACAATTTCCTCACGGCAACTTTGCCTAATACTGCAGATGCCACATTCCAAAATTTATCCGTTGGGGGTAATGTTTCTTTAATAACTTTTATTGATGTTAAGGCAAAAGCAGAATATATATTTACAGGATACAATCAAGGTGATTTTTTGTTCACTGCAAGGGCTTCAAAAAGTTTGATGAAGAATGAATTATTTACATCCATCACCCAACAAAAATACTCCCCTGCCTATACTGAAACCATAATGAGAAGCAATCATTTTTATTGGGATAATAGCTGGAATAAAACCAATGTTTCCAATATCAGTTTGGGTGCAAAATCAGATAGCTTGAAGTATAAAGTTATGGCGAATTATAGCCTCGTTAATAATTATATTTATTACTTAAGCAATGGCAGACCAGCACAAAATAATAACCTTATTCAAAACGCCTCTATCCAACTCAATAAAAGTTTTGAGTTTCACCATTTCTTTTGGCGCAATGATGCTATCCTACAAAAAACTTTACAGGGCAGTGATGTAATTAAGTTACCATTTTTCAGCTATCACACCTCCTTTAGTTATGGTAATAATTTTTTCAAAAATGCCCTCTTTGCACAATTGGGAGTAGATATGAGGTACTTCTCCTCTTACCAAGCCTACGCATATATGCCAGAGCTAAGCGCTTTTGTTTTGCAAAATGCTACTACCATTGGCAACTATCCTTTCTTTGATATTTGGGCTGCAGCCCGTATCAAAAGGTTTCAGTTTTTCTTTATTGTTTCTCACATCAATCAGGGGCTGAATGGCAATAGATATTACACCATTGCACACTATCCTCAGTCCCCATCCACCACGCCAATTAGGTTAGGGTTAAGGTGGCGATTTTATAATTGATAAAAATCATGAAAGGGTATCAACAAAAATCTTAATTTGCACCACTTTTAATAAACTAAATTAATGGCAAAATCAATTACAAAAAAAGATGACCACAGCGGACAGGGCGCTAAGTTTTTAGCCGATGTCCATTATTATTTTGACAAAGCAGCAAGGCTCACTAAATATGAACCCGGCTTGCTTTCGCAAATCAGAAATGCAAATAGTATTTATGTGATGCACTTCCCGGTGCGCATTGGGGATAAGATAGAAGTTTTTGAAGGTGTGCGTGTGCAACATAGCCATCATAAATCTCCGGCAAAAGGTGGGATTAGATTCGCAGAATCTGTGGATGTGCAGGAGGTAATTGCCTTGGCATCCCTCATGACTTTTAAATGTGCCGTAGTTAATGTACCCTTTGGCGGCGCTAAGGGTGGGGTAAAAATCAACCCAAAAAATTATAGTGTTGATGTGCTGGAAAGAGTTACCCGCCGTTATACAACTGAGTTAATAAAAAAGAATTTAATAGGCCCTGGCATTGATGTGCCTGCCCCCGATTACGGAACAGGTCCACGTGAGATGGCATGGATTGCAGATACCTATGCAACCTTTAAATATGAAGATATTGATTCCCTTGCTTGTGTTACTGGGAAACCCGTTGGGCAAGGAGGAATAAGAGGCAGAAAAGAGGCAACAGGCTTAGGCATTTATTATGGACTAAGAGAGTTGCTAGCACAAACTTCCATCATGAAAAAGCTTGGGCTAACCACTGGGATGGATGGCAAAAAAGTTATTGTGCAAGGGATGGGAAATGTAGGATATCATGCAGGGTTATTTTGCCAAAGAGGCGGGGGAGTAGTTATAGGAATTGCGGAATATGAAGGTGGAATTTATAATGCCAAAGGTTTAGATGTGGATGCAGTATTTGCACACCGCCAAAAGACTGGAAGTATCCTCAATTTCCCTGGGGCAAAAAATTATAAAAACTCTGCGGAAGTATTAGAAGAAAAATGCGATATCCTTATCCCTGCTGCATTAGAAAACCAAATTAATATTACCAATGCAAAAAGGATAAAAGCTAAGATAATTGCAGAGGGTGCTAATGGCCCAATCACACAAGAGGCAGAGGAAATTTTGCAGGCAGGTGGCGTTTACATCCTCCCTGATTTATACCTGAATGCAGGAGGTGTTACAGTAAGTTATTTTGAGTGGTTGAAGAACTTATCTCATGTACGTTTTGGCAGGATGAGTAAGAGGTTGGAACAAACTAACCAAAACAAAATGCTTGATATTATTGAGAAGCACTCAGGCAAAACAATAAGTAAAAGCCAACGTGATTTAATGGCTAATGGTGCTGATGAAGAGGAGTGGGTTTTCAGTGGTTTGGAGGAAACTATGATTACCGCCTTCCATGAAATTAACGACATCAACAACGCTATTAAAAAATGCCCTGATTTTAGAACCGCTGCCTTTATTAGCAGTATAGATAAGATTGCAGTATCCTATGATTTGATGGGTGTGTGGCCTTAGTAGCTAATCAAATTTTTGTTTAACAAAAGGGAGTATTAAAATCCGTTTTAATTATTCCCATTTATCAAAGTATTAATACTAACCTTTGTCAGGCTTGCACCGTCATTGAAATAATTAGTACATCAAAAATTGCAAAGGCTTTTTTAGATAGTACTTTTGTTCTGGATTTAAACAAAAAACGGCTAAATGCGTAAAGAAGAATATTGTTCATTTTGCTGGCGTAACAAAAAGGAAGTTATGCTTTTGGTAGAGGGGAAAGATGGCTACATCTGTGATAAATGTATTGGCGAAGCGGAGAAAATTTTGCAGGTGGAAGTAAGCCGCCGTAAGAAAAATCATATCACTAAAGATTTATTAAAGCCTTCTGAAATAAAGGCACACTTAGACCAATATGTTATTGGGCAAGATAAAGCTAAGAAGGTACTTGCCGTTGCGGTATATAATCACTTTAAGCGTGTAAACAGCAAGGGGATTATTGATGCTAATGAAGTGGAGTTGGAGAAATCTAACATTATGATGGTAGGGGAAACCGGTACAGGTAAAACATTATTG
>JAPLCZ010000086.1 GCA_026391915.1 Bacteroidota bacterium
TTTATGGATAGCGGTGCTGCCTATGTTGTAAAATGGGATGGCAGCACATGGGCAAAGGTTGGTTATGCCAAAGGACCTAACTCCCCAAATGCTGCAAATGCAATTTACTCATTATGTACTGATACCGCCGGGAATTTATATGCTGCCCACGGCAATGCAATAAACCGTGGTGGAAAATATGAGTGGGATATCTACAAATGGGACGGCAAAGTATGGAGTATTGTAGGTGGAACAACAGGGTTAAAAGCAAACAAGGAAGCAACTACAATTACCTGTGATAGGGATGGTAATTTATATGCCGGTGGTAGGTTTACCAACGACTCAGGAAAATGCTATATTGCCAAATGGGATGGCACCAAATGGACGGAACTTGGTAAAGGTGGAAATGAGTTAAATGCTAATAGTTTGATTTGGTCAGTAAACGCGGATAAGAAAGGGAATATCTACACAGCAGGAACATTCACCAATTCATTTGGGAAAATTTATGTAGCCAAATGGAATGGTACTAAATGGACTACGGTGGGCACTGACTCAAGCTTTGAAAATAAAAATAAGGGGCAAATAATTTCTGTAAAAACAGATGATGCAGGCAACGTAATTATAGCAGGATACTATAAAAATAATAAGAACGAATTCTATGTGGGAAAATACAATGATACCTCATGGAGCCAAGTAGGGAAAGGTTTTAATGCCAATGCTTATACCATGTATGTTTCTTCAAAAAATGAAATTTTAGTTGGTGGAAATTTTATTGACTCAACCAATAAGAATTTTTTAGCCATGCAGCTCTCCCAAGTGGTTACAGCTATTGAAAACATCAATACCCATGCAGGCTATGCTATTTACCCCAATCCTGCACATGATTTCATCTCAATAAACACCAAAGATATTGCCCCCAACACCCCTTATCAAATTATGGATGTAATGGGCAAAATTGTAGCTAAAGGCACTTTAGGCGCTACTACCAATATCATTGATATTGCTGCTTTGAACAGCGGTGTTTATTTTATAACTATAAACGGCGGCTTAGTACAGCCTGTTAAATTTATTAAGGAGTAAATCAAATTATATTTTTCAAGTAAACCTCCAAGGTTTTTAAAACCTTGGGGGTTTTTATTTGTGTAAATTTTGGTGTTAAAAAAACATCAGCGACGAATACAACAAACTAGATGGAAAATCTCTTAGTAGTATTAATTCTTGCCAATTTAGTGTTATTGATTATTGGTTTGTTCTCACCAAAAACAAGTTTATTTTGGTATGAACATAAGCGAACCAGAATGAGGTCATTCGTTTTATATGGCTTACTACTAATAACTTTTATTATAATATTTGGGCTTGCGGTTAGTTGAAAAGTAAGCGGAAATTTTAAAGCTGCTTTACAAAACTTGTCCAGATGAATGTCGTGGATGTTAATAGTAAAAGGGAAGAATTATTTAAATCCTGAGAAGCTTTTAATACTAATCGTCTTTTTATTTTAACTTAAATGAAGTCTTTGGAATTGTATAGATTAGTGTGAAATTAAGTCCATAACTACTAAAAGAATTAGACCAAGACCTGTCTGGATAAGGTATGACAGGATTTATCAATGTAGAACTACGATATTGTGTTTTAGAATAGTCTGTTTCTTTCTCCCATCTTTTAATAGTCCCTAAATTATCAATGCCATCTATTGTATATTTAGTCATTATCCAATGTTTCAAATACCTTGTTATATTTTGATAATAAAATTCTAATCCTACATTTAGGTTTTTTGTTATTGGGTATTTACATCCAAATGAACCACAAAAACCAAAATCAGGGTAATGGGTAATTTCTGCTTCATCATATAAGTATGATTTCTTACCTGCCGTGTCTGTGTTCATTGAATTTGACTTAATAATTATTTTTCCGTTGGTTGAAATAAATATTCCGCATCTTGCGTATGGTTTGATTTTCCAATTATCTGTAGATAAAACCAAATTAGTAGAATAATCAATACTGCCATTAGATGTTAATTCTTCATAGTTATCAAAATTCCCATTTCTATAGGGTAAGTTATATTTATTGTATTTACTTGTGTAATGAGAATAAAATTTATTGCCGTATGTAGTACTTATACTTTGTTCCAATCCTAAATTATTTGTAAACATGTATCCGCCTCCTATTCCAATTGTTGTACCTGAACCATATGAAACAGTCTGCATAGTAGCTTTTTGGATTGGACCACCGTAAACGCCATCTTTAATAAAATTATCTTCTGTATTCCCTCCTCCATATGGCAAATAATAGCCTATGTATGGTTTAATATAGAATTGGGCTATCACAGAGTTTGACACCAAGAATAGCAATAAAATTTGTAGAATAGCTTTATTAATTAATTTCATATGTTGATAAAAATTACAGGGTTTAAGGGCGAATAGATGGTTTGTAATCTTCTTTATATTTTAAAGAAAATAACGATTTAGGAAGAGTGTAATAAAGTGAAAAATTAAAACCGTAATTACTATATGAATGAACCCAAGACCTGTACTGAGAAGGTTTATTAGGATCAAATGGGCTATTAATTTGATATTGAGTTTTTGAATAGTCTACTTCTATTTGACATCTTTTGTAAATGCCAATTCTATCCACGTTATCTACAGTAGATTTTGTAAATATTGAATGTTTTAAGTATCTAGAAATATTTTGAGAATAAAACTCTAAACCAATCTTCAAGTTATCAGATAAATTGTAATTACATCCGAATGCAGAACAAAATCCTAAATCAGGATAATGCGTATATTCTTCTTCTTCATAAATTTTATATTTCTTGCCAATATCATCCGTATATATCTTATTAGAAGTTATGAGTACTTTTCCACCGTAAGAATATAATAATCCAAATTTTGAATAAGGATTAAATTTATAGATATTGGTTGAGAGTACGATTGATGGTGAAATGTTTATTACACCATTTGAAACTAATTCTTTGTTTACATCATAACTGTTATTATTTGTCCATGATGAATTCTGAGAAAGGCTATGAGACTTATAGGTATTACCCATTACAGAACCGATGCCTAATTCTATACCAAAATTTTTGGTAAACATATATCCGCTATTAAATCCAAAACCTGTCCCTGAACCAAATGAAACAGTTTGTAAAATGGCCTTTTGTTGTTGAGTTCCATTTATCCCATCTTTATAAAAATTATCTTGATAAGTACCACCACCGTATGGGAAATAATATCCTATATATGGTTTTATATAAATTTGGGATTGAGCTTCTTTTGAAACAAATAACAACAGAATCAAAGTTAAAAGAGTATTGAAAATTAATTTCATTTTGAGATTTCCTTTAGTTTAGGTTTACAATATTAGCTCAATTGAGGAAACATTAAAATAAAAATTTAAAGGAAAAACTATTTTTAATTCCACCCCCTAACCAAACAGCGAGACAGGGGACAGCGCCCAGTTCAATCTTTCCACTATGCAACAGCTTTTTCAACATCTTCAAATCTTCACATCTTTAAATCTTCAAATCTGCCTAAAGGCTATGCACCATATCCTCCGGCTTTACCCAAGAGTCGTATTGCTCTTAATTATATTTATGCCGCCCTAAGCCTAATAACTTCCAACTCTGCACCTGCTTTAAAACTATCATTGGCTAAATCTAAAATCTCTGTAGATGTTTTAGTATCTAAAAGGTAATTGCCACAAGTATCACATATCTCCGCAGGCACATCTTTTATAAGTACAATGGCTTCTCCTCTTTCAAGTTTTACTGTAACTTTTCCGTTTTTATAAGTTACGTTTTTACAAATTAAACAACTCATATTATTTCTTTTTTCGTGTTCTAAAATATGATTCAAATTTAGCTATACATTACAAATGCTTATAGTAAAAAGGACAGGATTAATTAAATCCTGACCAACTGGGGACTAAGCCAAACTAGGAATCATTTATTAAGAATTGATTTTTCTATTTTTTTGACCTTTCTTAACATAGCTCTCACTTCTCTTTCCCTCTCAATTTCTTTTGGAGTGAATGATTTAACCACATATTTAACCAAACGAGTAGTCTTTTCTTGTTCTTTGGATATTTGAGGAAGTAAATCATCATCAGTTTTAATTTTACCATCTTTACCAACTCCAGCAAGATAGAACCTATTAGAATCAACCTTTTCATAATAAAATAGAACGCCTCTTACTTGGCCATCAGGTTCTTTTATTCGATATGAAAAATCATTAAAAATCAAATGTATATCTTCTATCTCAATCAAAGAATCTGGACAAGTTCCACATCTTAAACTATAAGCTTCTACAGCTCTATCTATAACATTTATTGACTCTTGTGAATTATCCAACCAAGCAGAATCAAATCCTGTTTTATTCCATTCCGCTAACACTTTGTCACCCCATTTATTCGTAGGTATAATTACTTTAAAATTAAAAATAATCAATAAAACTGTTAATGATAAGACAGTGATACATAAACTTAATTCCCTTTTTTTGTTAAAAAAATTCCAAATAAAAAAAATCATTGAGAGGAGAGATAGCCACCAAAATGGAGTAACACTAGTTAATGATAAAATTGAAAATATAATCAAGAACGCTTTAAAATGATTATAAATATATTCTTTCATTGTTCACTATTCATTATTCACTCACTAAAGGCTATGCACCATATCCTCAGGCTACTGGACTATCTATAAACTTGTTTGCGGTGGTCAATATCAATAATTTCAATTATTAATTTCTTATCAAAAATTGAATAAATTACCCTATAAACCCCTATTCTAATTCTGTAATCATTTTCTCTGTTTACCAATTTCTCTGTACCATGTGGTCTTGGATTTTCTGCAAGGCCCTCTATCTTCTGAAGGATTTTAGAACGATAAGGTTCAGGAATATTAGTGAGTTGCTTTTGCGCAGATTTAACAAAAAATAAAGTGTACTTCATTTCTTCATGAGTTCCCTTTTAACCACTTCATAAGGAATGCGTTTTTCGTTTTTGCGTTCTTCAATAATCAGTGCATCATAAAAATCTTCCCAAAGTTTTTTATGTTTTTTGAGGCTGATAACTACAGCGTTTTGTCTTCCCTTTTCGTCGGTTATATAGCTTATACCTGTCATAATAATTTTTTATACAAAGATAAATAATAATTCAAAATTTGAAGGTTGAAATTTCCTAAAGGCTATGCACCATATCCTCTGGTTTTACCCATGTATCATATTGCTCTTCGGTGAGGAGGCTAAGGGCAAGGGCGGCTTGCTTAAGGGTGGTGCCTTCGGTATGCGCTTTTTTGGCAATTTTGGCGGCGGCATCATAGCCAATATGGGTATTTAGTGCCGTTACCAGCATTAAGGAGTTATTTACATGCATGGCAATGCGGTCATAATTTGGGGTAATGCCCACAGCGCAATGGTCATTAAAAGAGTCGGCGGCATCTCCCATCAGGCGGGCAGAGTTGAGCACATTAAAAATCATCATGGGTTTAAAAACATTGAGCTCAAAATGGCCACTCATTCCACCCACACTCACTGCTACATCATTGCCAATTACCTGTGCGCAAGCCATGGTAAGTGCCTCGCTTTGGGTGGGGTTTACCTTGCCGGGCATGATGCTGCTGCCGGGTTCATTGCTAGGTATATTTATCTCACCAATGCCAGAACGCGGGCCAGATGAAAGCATTCGCACATCATTCCCTATTTTCATAAGGGATACTGCCACGCGTTTTAGCGCACCGCTAAGTTCTACTAAAGCATCATGTGCAGCAAGAGATTCAAATTTATTTTCCGCAGGCACAAAAGGCATTTTGGTTATGGATGAAATATGTTTTACGCAAAGCACATCAAAGCCTTTTGGGCAATTGAGTCCTGTGCCCACGGCAGTGCCGCCAATGCCTAATTCTGTGACGGCAGTCAGGGCTTTTTCAATAGCATGTATGCTGTGGTCAAGTTGGCTAACATAGCCGGAAAACTCCTGCCCCAAAGTAATGGGGGTGGCATCCATAAAATGGGTGCGCCCTATCTTTACTATCTCCATAAACTCAGTGGATTTTTGGTGAAGGGTTTCCCGCAATTTGCGCAGTTTGGGGATGGTTTCCGTTACCACATAATAATAGGCAGCAATGTGCATAGCAGTAGGGAAAGTATCATTGCTGCTTTGTGATTTATTAACGTCATCATTGGGGTGGATGAACTTTTTTTCGTCCATCAAATTACCACCGTTTATTACGTGGCCGCGGTTGTCAATTACCTCATTAAGGTTCATATTGGTTTGGGTGCCACTGCCGGTTTGCCACACCACAAGTGGAAATTGGTCATTGAGTTTGCCATCAATTATTTCATCACAAACTTTGGAAATAAGTTGTGCTTTTTCTGAGGCTAAAACACCTAGTTCTGCATTGGCAAGTGCTGCGGCTTTTTTAAGAATTGCCATGCCTGTTATTACCTCTTGCGGCATAAGGTTGCCACCAATTTTAAAGTTCTCTTTGCTGCGTTGAGTTTGCGCAGCCCAATATTTATCTGCTTCCACTTTTACCTCTCCAAGGCTGTCTTTTTCGGTTCTGTAGTTTGTCATAATTGTTTAAATTTAGGTTCAAAATTAAAGAAGAAAAATTAAAGGGAGGAGCCTCATCCCAACCGCTAGCTTCGCTGAACCCTTCGGGGTTCTCCAAAGGGGAGGGGCAAGAACGCAATGAAATAAATTCTGTGTTAATTGATTACTGGCGGTAGGCGTAATCTTTTACTATGATGGTTGAAGTAACATCCATTCGTATCCACCCATAATATATAGTGCCATTCTTTTTAATTAATTTGAAGGCGAGGTATTTATTTGTGGCATTTTCCCATTCTCCGTAACTATAACTTGTGGTAAGTACTCTCCAACCATAATTATATAAATAATTAGTTTTAGCCCCCACGTTTCTGAATTTTAAGCCATCATTAATCGTATCTCCATAATTGTGTTTTTTTATACATCCGATTGAATTCGTGTCAACGAAAATCTGCTCTGTTTTATTTGCTGCTGATAAAGAATAAGTAATATAGGAATGACTGATACCTCCCATATGATGATCCGAAAAAACTATATCATCATTCCAGTCATTATCAATGTCTATTGAAAAACTCGTTTCTCTATTCATTTCCGTAACGTCTCCCGCAGCATTAAGTAGCTTAGAGGCTTTTATCCCATCTGATGATTTGTCTCCGGCTATGATAAACCCATATTTGGTAGGGTGCTTACATGAAGATATTACTAAAAATGAAACGAGGTAAAAAAGGTATTTCATAAGGCAAATGTAGTTAAACATTATTGGAAAGAAAACCTCCCCTTACCTTTGCTTGCATGAAAATAGTTTTCTTAAAGCCTCTATTGGTAATGGTTTTTATTTTAGGATTGATAAGAGAGAATCCTGCCCACTGCCAAACCCAAAATCCGCCAACTACCTTCAATGGTAAATTTATTCTTAACGGGTTAAAGGATGGAATTATGCTACCCATCCAACCCATAAAATGGAACGCTGCGCAATGGATTACGGCGGGTGCTGTAGTAGGTGTAGTTCCTGTTTTGGTTTATAATACTGATAACCCCATTCGGAATTTGGCAATGCGAAATCAGCACCCTGATATACTAAATGCTGCCACCTATGGAAGCAATCATTTTGGGACGGGTTTATACCCGGGGATTTTATTTACCGGCATTTATGCCTATGGTGCTTTTACCAAAAATGATAAGGCAAAAGAGGTGGCTTTGTTGGGCGCTGAAAGCCTTGGTATAAGTGCGGTTTATGTTACGGTGCTTAAGCAAATTTTTAAGAGAGAGAGACCATACCAAACGGTGGCACAATACCAAACTGCTAACCCATTTATTTGGGAGGGACCCTTCAGTAAAAACTATACGCATGTTTCATTCCCATCAGGGCATACTATTACTGCCTTTGCTTGTGCATCACTTATTGCACATGAGTATAAAGACAAAAAAGCAATTCCTATTATTGCATATTCGGTGGCGGCGCTTACGGGTTTGGGCAGAATTTATCTTGATAAACATTGGAGCTCTGATGTATTTATGGGTGCTGCTTTGGGTGTGGGGGTTGGGGCATTTGTGTATCATAGGTATCATAAAGTTCAGCCAAAATCATTGCCCCAAACCTTTTAAATTTACTACTTCCGCATTACCCATGTAGTCATACATCTTTGCCCATGCACATAAACTGTTTTTAGGGGTTCTATTAATATTGCCCCTAAGCGTTGGGTTTGTGCCAATAGCATTTTTTCATTGACTAAAAAGCGGCGGCTGCCATCCGGCATTATAAACCATCTGCCTTCTATTTTTTTTACCTCTTCCTCAATTCCAATATCAGAGGCGAGGCGGCAAAACAAAATGCCATTGGGTTTTAATACTCGCCAAAGGGCATCTAACATTTGTTGGAAATGCGTTTCGTCTTCGGCAAAATGCAAAACTGCATTGCAGATAATGTAATCAAAACTGGCATCATCAAAACTGATGTCTTCTATTTTTTCTTCTCTGAAGTTGCTGCTTTTAAGCCCGAACTCTTCACCTCTTTTTTGCAAATACTCAATGTCATCTTTGGATACATCAACGCCATGTACTACTGCCCCTGTCTTCATTAAGTACATGATATTTCTGCCCATTCCGCAGCCGGCATCCAGTATTTTTTGGCTGGTGTTGATGCGCTTTTTCAAGAGTTCATCAAGCAGATAAATATCAATATTGGCTAAGGCTTCTACAATAATATCGGGCTGGGGGGTGGAATTATTCATGTTCAAAATTAAATTTTTTAGGTTGGATATGGAAAACGGTTTTACCTTTGGAGTTCACAATAAAATTAAAGTATAGTATTATGTCTAACGGAAAAGTAAAGTTCTTCAATGAAACAAAAGGTTTTGGATTTATTAAGGACGACGACACAGGCGAAGAAATTTTTGTTCACGTATCAGGATTGGTTGACAAAGTTCGCCAAGATGATGCAGTAACCTACGATGTTACAGATGGCAGAAAAGGTCAGAACGCAGTAAATGTAAAAAAAGCTGAATAGTTTTATTTCTATATTTTCTGAGTAAAAAAAATCCCCCCAAGTTTTGGGGGGATTTTTTTTTGGTTATTTTTTATATTTGGTTTGCCACCAAGCATGGCGGCAAAGTTCTATGGGAATTTCTTATATATCTTGCTTCTGTGTTCAAAGATGGCAAAAATGGCGGTATCCTTTTCTACAAATAATCCTATTCTGTAATTCCCAACCCTTACTCTATAAGCGGTTTTGCTGCCCTCTAGCTTTTTAATACCAGCAATTTCTTGTATTGAATGTGCTGCATGCACCTCTGCAATAACGGCAGCAATAGTTTGCGACAGTTTTTTATCTAATAAGCGATTATAATCCTTCTGAAAAGTTTTGGTAAAAACAACCTTCATTATTTGGCGTCTTTCATAATCTTTTTAATTAGCCCTGCACTTTCTTTTTCTGATAAAACCCCTGATGCCAATGACTCTTTCATTCTTGCCAATAGCTTTTTATCCTCGTCCTTCTCTGAAATAAATTTTATATTTTTAGAGGTTTTAGAGAGGTCTTCAATAATACCGATTAGGTTTTTTGCAGTTTTGCTGCGGTCATCTATTTCAATAGTGTACTTCATATGGCAAAGTTAGTATGTAGGAATCTTAGGTACAAACTGCTGTTGAAGGGTATTCTCTTTGGTTATTTTTATGGTTGATGAGACGCCAACCATGGCTTAGGGGAGGACAGTTTATTCCTTTATAACTTTAATTATTGATTTAGATTTTGACGAAGTGATGTTCAACAAATAAATTCCATTAGGTAAGCCAGATAAATCAATTTTATTTTCACCTTCAGTAACAATGAAGTTTGATATCTGTTTCCCCATTATGTCATTAACAGAAACCTCCGCAGAGGATTCACTTATTAGGATATTAATATTGTCTTTCACAGGGTTTGGATAAATGTGAATATCATTAATTCCATCTTGGCTTTCAATAGCAGAAAATTTGGAATTATTGCTCAATTTTCCATATGAAATTTTAGAAGTTTTGGCTGCCAATAAAGTAAGACGGGTAGGTCCATTGAAGACACAGTTTTTAAACTCTTGGTCTACCATCCCCAAATTTTGAATCCATCTCTGATGACCATCACAACCATCTTCTAATCCATTAATTCCTCTTAAAACAAGTTCGGTATTTAAAGTGTCAATCTTTAATTGATCTCCATTTATGTGGCTGAAATATTTAGAATAAGCAGCGAATTTGTTTGAGTAAGGTGCTCCTAAATTTTGTAAGGCTTTTAGGTGTTGGTATTTATTGGGAGAAGCATCATAGATATAATATTCATTATGGTAAAGATTCAAAAAATTGTCTGGATAATAAGTGACTTTCCCTTGAAGAAAATCCCTATACCTGTAAGAGTATTTTTTAGTTCTTAGGGTTTTATAGGTTACAAATATTGTATCACCACTATTGGTGATATTTGTAACTCCTGACTTAAAACTACACTCCTCCTGATTTGGGTATGTTTCCATGTAGTCAAGATGGTATTCAAAAGAATCCCCGATATGGAAGTCATAAATATCTTTAAAACTTGGGATAAAAACTCCTGCAACACCTTGTACTCCTACTATTCTGTAATAAGAATGTATGCTGTAGGGTTGGGGGAACTTCAAAATTCCATAATTTTTTGAGAGAAGGATTGTATCACCATTTGATAGAAGGAAATACTTTACTGAATCATGTAAACTTAGAAAACTACTGTCACAAACTCTAACCATTTTTGCTGAAATACTTTTATTAGATTGGAACATCCATGTTGCAGTATTCTTGGTGTGTAAGGCATAATTTATTGGGCTTGAAAACTTAAATATTCCATCATTGGAAAAATTCATTTCTCTTTGTAAAAAAAGAGGCTTGTTATAGATAAAGGCTGATTGCTTACTGAATGAATACTGTTTACCTAAAACGCTAAAGGTATCAGAAGTGCAGGTGTCACAGCCTCCCATCATTCTGTTAAAGTAATAAACAGAATCTCCACTTACAAATTTCACCGAGTCAACATGCAAAGTAAAAACTTGCCTAAGGCTATCCTTATCCATAAAATAATGATAAGCGAATTGAGGATTAACAGGTTTCCAGTTTTGAGAATAAACCCTGCCGAATAGAAAAGAAAATAGAATGAGTAGATAGATTTTTTTCATAGTTGAGGTGTTTGGATATCAGCGGTTCAGACTATTTAGCGGTAATTGATTGCTATTTGCCTTAGCGGGCTGCTAATAATTTGGGTGGTGGTGGTTTCCTTTTTATCAGTGGTTGCAATATTTTGTGTGGGGGTGGTTATTAATTGGGTGGTGGTTGCAACCACCAATAAAAATATTGCTATCCCCATCGAAAATATTAGCATCCCTTGCCGCCAAATGATGACCACCATTGGAAATATTAGCATCACCTTATAAAATATTGCTATCACCCATGGATAGATTACAATCACCATTCAAAATATTGCAAGCACTAATGAACAAATAACGGGGTCTTATGAAAATATTGCTACCCCTTATAAAAATATTGGCATCGCTAATGGATAGATAAAGACCAGTTATAAAAAAGAGAGGGGCAGTTGGGGATTTGCTACAGAGGAGACGACCTTCTCAATTTGCCATTTAAAATTTACCATTTAAAATATTGCCCTATTAACTTTGCCATATAAAAATACCACACATTGGAGAGCAAAAAAGAAATAGTATTGGGGTTATCAAAAACCCTGTTTTGGGATGTTGACCCCTATTCTGTGGATATTAATAAACACGCCAAATACATTATTGATAGGGTGATATCAAGGGGCAGCTGGGAGGAGTTTAAAATAATTCTTGCCCATTATGGTAAAGAAAAAGTAGGGGAGTATGCCACCCAATTCAGGTATATGGATAAAATTAATCTTGCCTTTTGTGTTACCTATTTCAATATGCCTAAAGAAAAATTCAGATGCTTTTCTCAAAGACACTTGCACCCAACGCACTGGAATTATTAAGCGAGCTAATGCTGAAATCTTATTTAAAAGATTTCAGATTGGTTGGAGGCACTGCTTTATCGCTACAAATAGGGCATCGCATATCGTATGATTTAGATTTATTTACCCAAGTACCTTTTGAGGGCAAGGAGTTGAAATTGCAATTGATGGATGACTTTAATAGCATACATGCTAAGATGGAATCTGCCAATACTCTTCTTTGTACCATCAACGATATAAAGGTAGATTTTATTAGATTTAGATATGAATTTAGCTATCCATTGGTATTAGAAAATGAGATAAGATTAGCAAACATAAATGACATTGCCCCAATGAAATTAGATGCAATATCAGGCAGGGGAAGGAAAAGAGATTTCTATGATTTATACCTCTTATTACGGCGTTTTTCGTTAGAGGAAATACTGAATTTATACAAAGCCAAATACAAGCACACATCTTACTTCCACGTTATTAAAAGCATCAATTATTTTGAGGAAGCGGAAGAAGAGGCCGACCCTATAACCTTTGATAAAACCCTCACTTGGGCAAAGGTAAAAAAGACAATTATTAAGGAAGTGCAGAAGTTGTAGGGGGTAAGAGGAGATGCTTCGTATCTTAGCATGACACCATGTTCTTGTATTGTGTTAAATATTAACCGTCATCCTGAACGGAGTGAAAGAACTCATTCTTCAAACTTGCTAGGGTTTTTTTAAAGTATTGTCGTTATCAAATAAACCCCTACTTTTGTTATTCCAAAACACTATAAACATGAAATTTCTAAACACAAAATTCTTAACAAAACTCAATTTGCTATTGGTGGTAATGCTTGCTTTTGCAGGAACAAACACGCTTAAAGCACAACTCAGCGGCACTTACACTATTGATGCATCGAAGTCGGCATCATCAACCAATTACACCTCCTTTGCAGATGCAGTAGGTGATTTGATGAGTGGCAGCAGAAGTAGCGGCACAGCTAACGGCCCGGGGGTAAAAGGTGCTGTAAAATTCTCAGTGGCAGATGGCACTTATGATGAAACGGTAGAACTAGACTCCACCTTGGGTACCACATCCACCCGCACCATCACTTTTGAGAGTGCAAGTGGGGATAGCAGCAAAGTGATATTGAGGGATACCGTGGGAACTTTTACCATCCACTTAAATGGTGCTGATAATATCATCTTCCAAAAGATGACTTTGGTGCATAGCTACACCAATGGGGATGTTATTTTCTTAGAAAACTATGCTGATAGCAATCGGTTTTTAAACAATAGAATTATTGGGAACCATGTTACAAGCTTTTCATACCCACCCCTATCCTTGTTTGGTGAAGATGGGTAATACAAGTTATTACAGCCCATCAGCGGATAGCGCCAATAAGTTTATCAATAACTATATGGAGGGTGGATTTTATGGGTTCTATATGTATTATTATACCTATTACACGGCTGCAAGAGCCTTTGGTAATGTGATATCAAACAATACCATTAAAGATGTTTACTACATGGGCGTAATGGCGTATTATCAATACGGATTTACGTTTACCAATAACAAATTAAACATTGGGGATAATGGCTATGGCCTTTATAATTATTACGGAAATAATGCTACTTCCGCCTCAGGAAGCATTAACCTTATTGCTAATAACTTCATCAGCATCCCTAACGGAAACAGCTATGCTTATGGCATGTTGTGTTACTATAATGAGTACACAAAATATCTGAACAACAATATCTACATTGGCAATACTTCAACCTATGCTTATGATGCGTATTTCTATACTTCATCAGGCACATCAGTAGTGATGTATAATAATAACTATGTAAATACGGGTGGAGGCTATGCAATATATGTAGGTGGCAGCAGTATGGATACATCAGACTATAATAATTTTTATGTAACGGGTAGCAATATGGGGAGCTATAATGGCTCTGCACAAGCAACCTTGGCGGATTGGCAAAGCACTACAAGTGATGATGCTAACAGCATGAGTGTAAAACCGGGATACCTCTCCAAAACCAATTTGCATATTATGAATGCAATGCTAAACGGCAAAGGAAAATGGTGCAGTGAAACCAAAAAAGATATTGATGGTGATGTGCGGAACACCAGCACACCGGATATTGGGGCAGATGAAATATTCCCTCCTGCAACAGATGCCGGAGTTTATACTTTGGATAGTCCTGCTTACACAGGCTGTGGAGGCACAAGAGATGTGTGGGTAACAGTGGCAAATTATGGTACGGGTACTCTCACTTCTTTCAAAGTAAATTGGAGTGTGAATGGCACAGCACAAACTGCCTATTCTTACTCAAGCAGCACAGGGATAACTATAGGGCAAATGCTACAAGTGAAATTAGGTTCCTACACCTTTACCACAGGTAGCACCTATGCCATGAAGTTTTATACATCATCACCCAACGGATTAAGCACTGACCCTAATCCAAGCAATGATACAATTGCAAAATCAATGGCAGCAAGTGGTTTAACGGGTACTTATTCTATTGGAACAAGTGGAACTTGGACAACATTTACAGCAGCAGTTGCCGACCTCACTACCAAAGGAGTTTGTGGTGCTATAGTCATTAATGTGGATGATAATACTTACACAGAATCAATTGATGTAACGGCAATCCCAGGAACCACGGCAACAAAAACTGTTACCTTTCAATCAAAAAATAATGATAGCAGCAAAGTAATTTTGGACTGGGCATTAACAAGCAGCTATGGCGCTGGAAACTACGCCCTAAGATTGAACGGATGTTCTTATGTTATTTTTAAAAAGATGACGATTCAAAGGTCAACAGGTGGTAATTATGGTAATGCCATAGAGATAACAGGGAGTGCTACTTATAACACCGTTACCAATTGCGAAATAAGGTCGGTATATAGCGGTGCTTATTCTTTCTTGGTGTATTCTTCCACTGCCGGTGATGAGTATAATGCCTTTAGAAATAACTTACTTTACAACTCTTATTATGGGGTGTATTGCTACCATTATGGCACAATCAGGGATTAAGGTGCATAATAATATTATCCGTGGGATGCAAAGCACTTATAGCTACCCCATCTATGCTTACTATTGGGCTGATGGTAGCAAGATAACCAACAACAAAATTTATGTAGAAAACGGAGGTTATGGAATCTATAGTTATTTCCTCACTTCTACCACAGGTAATGATACCAACTACATTGCAAATAATTTTATATCTGCCACCTCTAATTATGCCTACAATAATGTGTATGGGATGTATCTTTACTATGCCGATTACACCGCCATTGTTTATAATAACATACACACTTACTACACTACATCAAGCTCTTACGCATATTACCCGTTTAGTAGTTATAATTATTCGACCCTTAATTATGCGTTGGTTTATAACAACAATTTTATCAACTCAGCCTCTGGTTATGCTATCCAAAGTTATAATGGTATTTCAGCGGGGGATAACAATAATCTATACACTGCAAGTGGTAACCTTGGCTATTGGAATTATAGCACACAAGCCACCCTTGCAGATTGGCAAAGCACCACAGGTTTTGATGCAAGTAGTATTTCTGTTTATCCAAAATATAGAAAAGTAAACGACCTGCACGTAAGCAGCGTTTTGCTTAATGGGGCAGCAAACACTTCATTCACTTCCATCACTACAGATATTGATGGAGAAGCAAGAAGCACAACAAAACCAGACATAGGTGCTGATGAATTTTATCCTCCTGTAAACGATGCTGGGGTAAGCTCTATTGATAGTCCAATAGCATCTTCTTGCGGAGGAACAGTACCTGTTTATGTTACGGTATCAAACTTTGGTACAGGAACTCTTAGCAGCTTTACCGTAAACTGGAGTGTTAACGGAACAGCACAAACTTCTGTAAGCAAAAGCGGATTAACTATGGCAGCAGGAGCTACCATGTCAATCTACTTAGGTACCTATACTTTCACTACCGGGAGCTCCTATAAAATGAAATCTTACACCTCTTTGCCTAATGGATTAAGCAAAGACAGTATGGCACTCAATGACACCACAGATAAAACTATTGGAACAACTGCCATGAAGGGGACTTACACTATTGGTTCTTCGGGAAATTATACCACCTTTACTGCCGCAGTTGCTGACTTAGTACTCAATGGAATTTGCAGCGCCATCATTATAAAAGTTGATGATGGAACTTATACTGAGCAGGTAGATATCACCGCCATTAATGGAACTTCTGCTACTAATACAGTAACCTTTATTTCTAAGAGTTTAGATAGTACAAAAGTTATTTTGGAATATGGCTCAGGCAGCTATCCTGATTATCATACCCTGCGTTTTAATGGTTGCAGCTATGTGTATTTTGATAAGATGACTATTCAGAAATCATCTGCCTATTACCAATATGTGGTGCAGGTGCAAGGCAATGCCTCTTACAACAAAGTTTCTAACTCGATTATTACCTCAACAGGGGGTAGCTATAACTACCTTATTTTCTCTAGTACAGGTAATGACTCATTCAATACTTTTGAGAACAACCTCATTAAAAATGGATATTACAGTATCTATTGGTATGGCAATGGAACCCCCGAAGTCGGGAATAAATTTATCCATAATATGGTAGATAGTTTCTACTATATAGGTGCATACTTTGGTTATCAGGAGAGGTTAAAATTTGATGGCAATACCATCAAAAATAATATGTACTCTTATGGGTATGATTTATACCTCTACAGCATTTCAGATGGTAGCCGAATTAATGGGAATAAACTTATTGCCAACAACTGCTACAGCGCCCTTTATGCCTACTATTGCAGGGGTACAAATGATAGTGTATACATTACCAATAATATGATTTCGGGTACGCTTTACGCCAGCTATTATGGCTTAGTATACATGTATTATTGCGACTACGTTAACTTCTATTACAACAGCGTAAACAACCTGCCGAACTCTAACAATTCAGGCTACACCGGTTACTTCTATACTTACTCTACTGTTAATAGTTTTAGAGTTTATAATAACATATTTACCAACCTTAACACGGGAGGATATGACATCTATACTTATAGCCAGATTACGGATATGGACTATAACAATTTCTGGTACAAATGCCCTAACCTTGGCTATTGGAATGGCTCTTCTTATGCCACACTTAGTGACTGGCAAACGGGTTCTTCAATGGATGCAAATAGTCTAAATGTTGACCCAGTATTTAAATCAGTTTCTGATTTGCATGTAACTAATGTTAAACTAAATGGTAAAGGAACACCAATAGGTACAGTAACTAAAGACTATGATAATGAATTGCGCAGCACAAGCAAACCTGATATGGGTGCTGATGAATTCTTCCCACCAAATTCTGATGCGGGAGTTAGTGCTATTGATAGCCCAATTGCATCTTCTTGCGGAGGGAAATATCCTTTTTATGCAACCGTTACAAATTTCGGGACTGGCACACTCAGCAGCTTTACAATTAACTGGTCTGTGAATGGAACAGCACAAACTTCTATCAGCAAATCTGGGTTGAGTTTAGCCCCCGGGAATACCTACACACAATTTATGGGAACTTATACTTTCACCGCAGGAAGTACTTACAAAGTGAAGGCATACACCTCATCCCCAAATGGATTGAGTAAAGATAGTATGGCAACTAATGACACCACAGAAAAAATTATTTCCACCAACTCTATGAAGGGAACTTATACCATTGGCTCTTCTGGAAATTACACAACTTTTGCAGATGCTGTGGCCGATTTAACAAGTCTTGGAATTTGTAGTGCAGTAACCATAAGAGTAGATGATGGAACTTATATAGAGCAGGTAGATATCACCGCTATCACCGGAACTTCTAATACCAATACAGTAACATTTGTTTCAAAAAGTTTGGACAGCACTAAGGTAATTCTTGAGTATGGAACTGCTACATATCCAGATTATCACACCCTCCGTTTCAACGGTTGTAGCCACGTTATTTTTGATAAAATGACTATTCAAAAAAATAGCACTTACTATAACTATGGGGTGCAAGTACAAGGTAATGCCTCCTACAATGAGGTTAATAATTGTATTATCACCTCTGTTGGTGGCGGCTATAATTATTTGATTTACTCTACTACGGGTATTGACTCCTTTAATACTTTTTACAATAACAATATTGTGAATTCTTACTTTGGAATTTATTGGTATAGCAACAGCACCATGGAAAAAGGAAATGCCTTTATACATAATACTATTGATAGTTTCTACTACTATGGTACCTACTTCGCCTATCAAGAAGGGTTGAAGTTTGAGGGCAATACAATCAAAAATAATTTGTATTCTTATGGCTACAGCATGTACCTCTATTACATCAGTGATGGTACATCCATTTCAGGAAATAAAATTATCACCACTAATAATTACGCAGGTATTTATGGCTACTATTTAAGGGGTGTAAATGATAGCATTTACATCACCAATAATATGATTTCGGGTACCCTTTACGCCTCTTATTACGGGTTGGTTTATTTGTATTATTGTGATAACCTAAACTTCTATTACAACAGTTTAAACAACTTGGTTAATAATAACAATAATGCCTATACAGGCTACTTCAACACTTACTCCACAGTAACATCTTTCAAAGTTTATAATAACATTTTTACCAACCTTAATTCGGGTGGATATGATATCTATAATAACAACCAGATTACGGATATGGATTACAATAATTTCTACTTTAACACTTCCAATTTAGGCTATTGGAATGGCTCTGCCTATGCCACCCTTAGTGATTGGCAAAGTGGTAGTGGGATGGATGCCAATAGTATAAATGTTGACCCTAAATTTAAATCAATCTCAGACCTGCACACTTTGAATATCAACCTCAATGGTAAGGCTACCCCAATTGGTACTGTAACTAAAGATTATGATGGACAAACACGCAGCACTTCCACTCCTGATATTGGTGCGGATGAGTTCTTCCCTGCGCCAAATGATGCTGGCGTTTTAACAATTGATAGCCCCGCTAATGGGTTCTGTTCAGGTACTAAAAATGTGTATGCAACCATCTTTAATTATGGTATAAATACTATCACATCCGCCACCGTAAACTGGACGGTTAATGGCACAGCACAAACGTCTTACAGCTACTCAGGAAGTCTTGCAAGTGGTGCTGGCGTTATGGTGAAATTGGGTTCTTATGCTTTCACAAGTAGCACTACTTACAAAGTAAAATCATACACAACAAGCCCTAACGGAACTACTGACCCTGACCATACAAACGACACTGCTTACCTAAGCACAGGCCCAGGTATGAGTGGCACTTATACCATTGGAGGAACCTCCCCAAATTATGCAACTTTTACAGATGCGGTAATTGACTTAACTGCACGTGGGGTTTGTAGCGCAACTACCTTTAGTGTGAGGGATGGTTACTACAATGAACAGATAGAATTCAAGAGTATTTTCGGTACATCGGCTACCAATACAGTTACCTTTCAATCTTCTTCCAAAGATAGCTCAAAAGTTATTTTGGATTGGGGAAATACAGGGGTTTCTGGCAGTACGGATTACACCCTTCACTTGAGTGGTGCATCATTCCTTAACTTTAACCAAATAACTATCTCAAGAACTAATTCTGGCAGCTCAAACTATTATGCAAAAGTGGTAATAGTGGATGGTGGAAGTGGGTATAATAATTTCACCAATAACGTACTTTATGGTATCCCAATTACAAGCTATGGATACGGTGCAGAAATTATCTATTCCGGTGGAAGCCATGATTCTTTCAATGTGTTTAATAATAATATCATACGTAACGGTAGCAATCCTATTTACTGGATGGGTACAGGCTCAATTTCTACTAATGAAAGAGGAAATAAATTCATCCATAACTGGATTGATAGTTCACTTTATGGCAGCTCAATTTATTACCAAGACAAACTGGATTTATCTGAAAATACAGTGCGTGATATTGCTAGCGGAACTGCCTTTTACATCTACTATACTTTTGGCAAATCAAAGATAAATGCTAACCGCATTTATGCCTGCAATTATGGTATGATGCTATACTATTGCAGTGGTGGAAAAGATAGTATTTACATCACCAATAATATGATTGGTATCACCACTTCTTATGGGTATCCATTCTACTCCTACTACTCCAATAAAGTGAATATTTACTACAACAGCTTTTTGTTTGCAGGCACTTATTCTTACTATTATGCAGCCTATCTTTACAACTCATCTTCAGCCTCTGCCAAAACATTATTCTATAATAATATTTGCCAAAACGATGCAGGAGGATATGCCATCTATAGCGACTACGGAATTACCAAAGCTGATAACAATGACTACTACACCACAGGTGGTACTTTGGGATATTGGAATGGTACTTCCTGCGCTGCTTTGAGCAATTGGAAAACAGCTTCCGGTCAGGATAAAAATTCTTTATCTGTGGATGCTTCTTTCTTTGCAACAGATGATTTACACACCATCAAAGCGGCATTGCAAGGCAAAGCAAAAACCTTTGCAACTGTAAAAACAGACAATGATAATGAGCCAAGAATTTCACCTTCGGATATTGGTGCTGATGAATATGTACCTGCCAATAATGATGTTGGGGTGGACTCATTAATGAACCTATCTGCTGCCTCTTGTGGAGACTCCAACACAGTCTTTACTATCCGTGTAAAAAATTATGGATTGAGTAGCCAAAGCAATATCCCGGTTGTATTGGTAATTAATAGTTCTGTTGTTTCTACCGGAACTTTGGCAGGTCCATTAGCTGCCGGCACCGATTCGCTTTATACTTTCAAATACAAACGCAACACCTTTGCAGGGGGCACATATTCCATTATCGCTTATACCAATTTATCTACTGATGCCATTCATTCTAATGACTCCATCTCAAGGTCTATTACCTTCTCAACTCCTGCTTCCATAAAAGCAAGCAAAGGGGTTGTGAGTTGCACTGCAGGTAGCTTTAAAATTTATGCTAAACCAACGGCAACAAAAGATACCATCTATTGGTATAATGCTTCAGGCGGTTATCTTGCCACAGGCGATACTTTTAAAACACCTTACATCAATGCCCCAGTAACTTATTATGCAGCTGCAGGTGCTAAGGTTTTCAGAACAGGAGTTAAGGATTATAAGTCAGCAGGTACTGCATCCCTACAAAGTTATTATGGATACGGAACCACCTTTGATGCCTTTAATGATTGCATATTAGATACAGTAACTGTTTACGCACAAGGCACTGGAAATATTGTGGTTACACTTTATGATAATTCGGGTACTGCCATGAGCACCTTAACAACCTCTGTTGTGGGTAGCACAGGCACTCCCTTAAAAGCATTTAAAATCCCATTAGGATTTAGTGTACCTACAGGCAGTGGGTATTACATTGATGCGGTTGGCTCTACTGTAAGTTATATGTACCAAAGCCCATCTGGAAAATACCCATACAAAGCAGGTGGATTGATAGAGATAACTGGTAATAATGCGGGCTCATCAAGCAAAGATGTTTACTACTTCTACAATTGGGTAGTAACCAATTACCATGGCTGCCCAAGCAAACGGATGGCAGTAGTTGCAAATGTTGCGGGATTAAAATCTCTATTCACTTTCTCAAGTAATTGTTCATCTAAATCAGTTGCATTTAAAGATACTTCTTTACTCGGAGGCAGCAAACTTTCCTCACGCAAATGGGACTTTGGTGATGGTGCTAAAGACACCTCTAAAAACCCTACACATACCTACTCAGGTAGTGGTCCATACAAAGTAACACTTACTATTACATCTGCAGCAGGATGCACAGATACTATTAGCTATAATGTTAGTTTTGGTGCTGTACCAAAAGCATCATTTACCTTTACAGATGCATGTATAAAAACTGCAAATACTTTTACTGATAATACATCGTTCTCAGGTGCTTATTACCGCCTCTGGAGGTTCGGGGATGGCTTTGTAGATTCCTCTAAATCAACATCACATACCTATGCCAAGGCAGGGGCTTATAGTGTAACTTTAGTTACCTCAACCTATGGCGGCTGTATGGATTCTATTACTAAAACAGTTAATGTTTATAACAGCCCTGTGGTGAATTTTGGTGCTACAGTTATGTGCCTCAGCAAGCCAGTAAATTTTGTAGATTCTACAACTATTAATGGTACCTCTGCCACATACTCATGGAGCTTGGGAGATGGCAACACAGATACCCTGCAAAACCCTGTGCATACCTATGCAACGGCTGGCACTAAAGTAATCACACTTACAGTTACTAGCAACTGGGGCTGTAGTGTGGCAAAAGTAAAAGCCATTTCCGTGGATGCTGACCCTGATGCCACCTTCTCAACCTCTACTGTATCATCAAATCAATACCAGTTTACACCAAAGAATATTGGTTATGCATCCTACAAATGGGAGTTTGGCGATGGCGCAACTTCTACCTCAAAAATCCCAACCCATACCTATACAACTACAGGAACTTTCAAAGTAAAACTAACTGTTGATAATGGATTAGGTTGCACTGATGTGGATAGCACATCTGGTAGCATTACCGGGATTGTGGCAGCCAATAGTTTCCATCTTGCGGTATTCCCAAATCCGTTTAAGGAGGCTACTAACATTAACTATAGTTTAGCAAAACAATCACAGGTTAGCATTAAAGTGTATGATATGTTAGGCAGAGAAATAGCCACACTTATTAATACCAACCTGCAAGCAGGTACTTATAATACCACCTTTACCCCAGCAGATTATGCCCTTGCAAAAGCAGGAGTTTATATGCTGAGAATTAGTGTGGGTGATGAAGTAATTAATAAAGAAATAGTGCTGTTGAAGTAATTCATCATAGAATCTTACTCATAAAAAAAGCGGGACTTCGGTTCCGCTTTTTTTATGTTCTTTTGCTGATACTATTCTTTAATAAACTTACCCACCCCAATCCCTTTTTCATTACCACATTGGATAAAATAAACTCCTGAGGCAAGGGCAGAAACATCAACACTAAAATCTTGGTTGATGCTTTTTCCTTCTAATAAAATTCTACCTGTGATGTCAGAAATATTGTACTGAATATTTTGCGTGAGATTGGTTTTTATATTGAGAGAATTGATGGTTGGGTTTGGGGAAAGTTGTAGATATTGTGGGCTGGAGTTTGAATTACTTTTATGAATAAATGATGAGTCATAATAGTATTTATATAATTCACCTCCATTGTATTTTCCATTTCTTAAACTATAGATTACGTGCATTGAAATAATTCTCCTATTCTTATTGTATGCGTAATTAATTGCATTTACGTACTCCCATTTATACGGGGTGTCATAATAAGAGTTATAATAATAAAGTTGCTTTATGCAGTTACCAAAACTATCATAAGCATAAATATAGCTATCATAATGCATTAAACTAAAATTGCCTTGATGTACAAATGAAGACTTCTCAATCAAAGGATGTTTCTTATAAAAAGTTAAAGAGGAGGAATATTTTAGAGAGTCAACAGAAGTAGGTTTAAACACCTTGTTCAAAGTATCAAATTCGGAGACCTTAGTATAAAGTGAATCCCCCTCTTTATTAAAAACAACTTCCCATTGACGATGACTATAGAAAGAATCAGGATTGTTATTTACTACAAGCTGCGTCAAATGATAATTCATCTTTCCGTTTAAGTTATAGTGGTACTTTTCTCTTTGTATGTTGAACCAAATGTTGCTATTCCTTTTACAATTTTGAATAATCTCTACTGAGTCTAAGCCCATGCTATTTTTTATAAAAATATACCGTCCTGAATACTGCTTAGAGTCTTTAATTTTACAAGTATCTGTAATTGTAAAAGTATCATTTTTGGGACTATGATAATAGCTTGTGCTATAGATGCTGTCCCACCGTAAGGAATTTAAATTCCATTTTAATTGTATCCGTTTATTTATGACCTTATTCTTTGAGTAGTAATGTTCTTTTAAGAAGTAATTCACATATTCTTTTTTATTGGTATCTAAAACTGTAAACAAGACATTTGAATCCAATCCGTAGGAGTTATAGAAGTGCGTGTTAATTGTATTTGGTTTTCCATAGGGATTTCCAAGACTATCTGCGTATTGATAATGTTCCTCTCTTAACAATAAATGTTGTGCATCTAATCCTGAAACAAAAAGCAAAAATGAAAAGAATAAAAATGGTATTTTCATGTTATTATTTAGAATTTACTCCTTTACAAACTTCCCAAACCCAACTCCTTTTTCATTACCACATTGGATAAAATAAACTCCTGAGGCAAGGGCAGAAACATCAACACTAAAATCTTGGTTAGTGCTTTTTCCTTCTAATAAAATTCTACCCGTGATATCAGAAATGCTGTACCGGACATTTTGAGTATAGTTGGTTTTTATATTGAGAGAATTGAGGGTTGGGTTGGGAGAAAGTTGTAGGCGGGGAGGGGTAGGGGTTACGTGTTCTATTGAGGTTGAAGAACTGTCGTAATAGTATTTGTAAAGTTGACCGCTGACAAATCTTCCGGTGCTATAATTATAAAATTTAATTGTCTTAGAAACAAGATTTCTATATTTAGCATCATAGACAAAATATGCAATTGAAATCCAACCCCATTTACCATCAGAGTATCCTGCTTTGTTAATAATTTTAGAAATTAATCCAGTTGTGTAATACTGGTAAGTAGTCTCAAAGCTTGGGGTTATTTGCTGGTTAGAATAGTTTCCTTTATAGTGTCTTCGTTTTGATAAAGGATGCTTTTTGAAATAGTAAAGATTTGGTGAATAATCAAAGGAATCCATCTCTGTAATTCTGTAATTTCCAGAGGGAAATTCCAAATGAGAATCTGTATAGCAAAGTGAATCTCCTTCAGAATTAAAAACAGTTCTTTCAATTCTGTCCTCTCTCCAACCTGCAATGGAATCTTTGTGTTGATGGGAAAGCAAAAACTGTTTTCCTGATAAGGTATGACCACTTATATGCTTTGTAGAAGTGGATAGTTTCCAGGAAGTATCCTTAGGGTTAAAGCTAGCAGGATAATCTATAGAATCCAACCCATTTTTATTTAACATTATTACATTGCCATAATAATATTTCGGATTAGCCCCGCCACTGTGGGTTAGATGAAAAAAAGTATCTCTGCTTGGATTATGATAGTAAATATCCTCTCTTGGATAGGTCCATTTATTATTCATAAAGTACTCATACTCTAATCTCCTTGCTAATGTTCTATCAGGATGGTAGGAGAATCTGTACATCCTATCATTAAGAAGTTGAAAAGTAGAATCCTGCTGTGAAGTTATTATTTTCAGAGTATCCAACCCCTCCAAATTATAGGTATGAGTTGTAACTTCTTGTGGTGAAATAGTTGTTGGTTTTCCAGAGCTATCCGCAGAAGAATAATACTCCTCCCGTAACAATAAATGTTGGGCATCTAAGCCAGAAATAAAAAGCAAAAATGAAAATAGAAGTAGCAGCTTTTTCATGAGTTTGGTTTTAAGTTTTGGTTTGTTTGGCAGAACAAATATAGGATTCTTTTATAAACTGCCACAGATTCACAGATTAAAAGAACCAAATTAATCTGTGAATCTGTGGCGAAAATTCTTTCTATTTTAAAAACTCAAACACATAAAAGCCTCTCCTAATTCTTCAATAATATTGGTGGCAGTGCTACTCCAAATTCCATGTTTTTCAGTGGCAATATCGCCAGCCAATCCGTGGAGATAAACCCCAAGTATTGCGGCATCTTTTAGAGAATAATGTTGTGCAAGCAAAGCCGTAATAATCCCTGTTAGCACATCACCAGAGCCACCTTTTGCCATGCCTGCATTGCCTGTAGCGTTAAAATATGTTTCTCCATTGGGGAGGTTTATAGCAGTGTAGGTTCCCTTTAAAACAACCACTATATTATGCGTTGCGGCAAATTCTTTTGCTTTGGTTTGGCGTTCCAATTCGTTGGCTGAGTCCCCTGACAATCTATCAAACTCTTTTGGGTGTGGGGTGATGATAGTATTTTGTGGGAGTAAATCCAGCAGTTCTTTGTTTTCAGAAATAATATTTAATGCATCTGCATCAAGCACAATTGGTGTGTTGCCGGCATAGCGCAAAAGTTGTGTAAGTCCCTCTTTTGTTCCGGCCTCCTTACCTACACCGCAACCTGCACCAATTGCCTGAAAAATTCTTGTGTCAGGTTTCCCTGTGAGGTGTTTTTTATGTGCATCAAGGATTACCATGGCTTCTGGCAAAGCTGTTTGCATAATCTCATAACCACAGCCAGGGATGTACGCAGTTGTTAGCCCCGCCCCTGTATGCACACAAGCTTTTGCGCACAAAACTGCTGCGCCAATTTTGCCCTGAGCCCCTGCCCAAATTAAGGCGTGGCCATAAGTTCCTTTGTGCGAATTTCGTTTGCGGGTTTTTAAAATTCCTGCGGCAATGTCCTCAGAAATGTAGAAGTTTTTGGTAGGGGTTTCTTCAATAAATTTTTCATGCAGCCCAATATCCAAGACCTCCCACTCACCCGTGTAATCAAAGTTTTTGCTATTGAAAAAACTCAGCTTAGGCAGTTGGAAAGTATAGGTAAAATCTGCTTTAATAATTACATCATCGGCATCATTTGCCACATTAGCATATAAGCCTGAGGGCATATCCACACTTACAATTTTATTGTTAGATGCATTAATAGCATTGATAATTTCCGCCGCAAATCCTTCTATATTTCTGGATAAACCCGTACCAAAAAGCGCATCAACAATTATAGTGTTTTCTAAAATTTCAGGAACCTCAGAAATGATTTGTACTATACTCCCTTTGGTTTTGGAAAGCCTCTCAACATTGATTTTAAAATCCTCTGAAGTTTCTCCTTCTGTTTTCAAAATGAGAGTTTGTACTTCAAAATGTTCTTCTATCAATAACCTTGAAATGGCAAGCCCATCCCCACCATTATTACCATGTCCGCAAAAAACCAATACAGATTTCTCACCGCTAAATTCACCACAAAAAGCATCTACAAAAGCTATTGAAGCACGTTCCATCAGATCAATACTTGATAGAGGTTTGTGCAGGATGGTGTATGCATCCGCCTTACGAATTTCTGCTGCCGAAAGAATTTTCATCAAGGCAAAGATAGAAGAAGTTTAGTCCGCAATCCTTCTTAAAACTGAAAGAAAAACCTATTGAAGAAGCAAATGGCTAACAGTTCTAACATCTTTTTCTTTGAGTATTTCCTGAATGCCACCTTTCACATTTACAATATTGTTAAATCCATTTTTCTCCAAGATTGAAGCTGCAACAATGGAACGGTAACCACTTCTGCAATACACTAAAATGTGGGCATTGTGGTGCAGAATTTTTAGTTGATGTTCCAATTGATTTAATGGGATATTCACTGATTTAGCTACATGAATTTCATCATGCTCTTTAAGGGTTCTCACATCCATAATCAGGTATTTATCTGTTTCTAAAATGGGGTTTATTTCTTTTGGAGTAATGGATTTAAATGAGCTGACTCTAATCCCTTCTTCAATGAGTTCTACAATATTATAAGTAAAATATCCTACTATGTTTTCGTAGCCAATTCTGCCAAGGCGGGTGATGGTTTCTTCTTCTTTATGGGCTGGGCAAACTAATACTATAGGTTGATTTATATCTACCAATGTGCCTGCCCACACGGCAAAAGAACCATTAAGCCCAATGTTGATAGAACCCTTAATATGGCTTGCAGAAAACTCATCAGGATTCCTAACATCCAATACTGTAGCGTTAGGGTTAAGATAGTTTTTTATCTCCTCAGCTTTTAAAATTCGCATCTCTTTTTCTACAATAAAATCAAGGGGTAAGTATCCATTTTTATTAATCTCAGCATCCTTAAAAAAGTAGGGTGGGGGAGCAGGTTGGTCTGTAATAACTGCTGCTACAAATTCTTCTCTACTTATATTTTGCATGGCATAGTTCAATTGCTTTTGTATGCCAATAGTTGATTGCAACTCATTCCCTAAATTTCTTCCGCAAGCAGAGCCAGGCCCATGCCCGGGATAGAGAATTACTTCATCTGGCAGAGGTTTTATTTTATGATTTAATGAATCAAAAAGCTTGGAAGCTAAGGTTTCTGCAGATAGGTTTCCACTTAATAAATCAGGCCTGCCAACATCACCTACAAAGAGGGTATCACCACTAAATAAGGCATAAGGTTTTTCATTTTCATCCAATAAAAGGTAGCAGACAGATTCCAATGTATGGCCAGGTGTGTGGAGTACTTTTATTTTGCATTTACCAAGTTTAAAAATCTCATCATCATAGGCAATAGTGGCAGGATAAGCAGGTTGTGCCCCGGGGCCAAATACAATTTTCGCGGAAGTTTCCTGTGCTAAATCCAAATGCCCTGAAACAAAGTCAGCATGAAAATGTGTTTCAAAAATATACTTGAGTTTGTGATTACTTCTTTTCAGTAAATCAAAGTAATGATTTACGTCCCTCATGGGGTCAATAATAGCTACTTCGCCTTCACTTTCAATATAATAGGCAGCCTGTGCCAAGCAATTGGTATAGAGTTGTTGTATATGCATTTTAGTTTCTTTAATGTTATCTTTTAGTTCTTTAATTTCTCCTTTTAGAGGTTCTCTCCCCAGTTTTCTAATTCATCTTTTGTCCATAACTCAGGGAAGAAAATCCTACGTTGATATTTTGGGTGCATGTATTTGCGCCAATCACTACCCCCCGTAGCTTCTGCGTTGCCAAGGTATTTTGCTGCGGCATTGTAGTGCGCCATTACCCAACTAATATTTATAGTATAATCATAATGCCGCATAGCATTTATCAAGTCTTTATCCTCCCTCACTTCAAGGGGTAATTCTTTAAATTTAGTGAGGAGATTAGTGGTATTGTATTCCTCCATTTGGCGCAGGAAATCTGCTTTATATTTTTCTTCAAAGAGATTAAGCAGGGTGCTTTTTTTACCTGTAGCGTGGTCTTTACCAGCTGCCTGCCAATAGAGGTTTTCAAAGGCATACTCGTAAGATGTATCGCGGTTGATGGTAGCCCTAAAGCGGTAATCTATCAAATTGATTAACTCTGTAGAGGCAAATTCTATCAACCTATATTGCGCACTTTGGAAACCACTGGCAGGGGTAAGTGTGTTGCGGAATTTCATGTATTGTTCCACCGCCATTCCATCCCCCATAATATCAAATGAAGATGACAACATATCAAAATAGCGGCTCACTCTTCTTAGTTTTTCACTGAAAAAGGCAGCGGTAATTTCTTTACTTTTACTCACCTGATTTATCTCCCACAAAATCATTTTAAAAAGGAGTTCATTAATTTGGTGGTACATAATAAACACCATTTCATCTGGCAAAGTGGTGCGCTGCAATTGCAAATTAAGCAGGGAATCCGTATGGATGTAATCCCAATAAGTAATGGGTTTACTCCATACCAAACCCTCCAGATGCACATTAGCATCTTGCCCAATGGCTTTGTATTTTTCTTCAATCCTCTTCAATAATTCCTCTTGCATTTGGTATAATTTCAAGTGGGGTTTATAAGGTTCTTCTTTTATGCGTTTAAATGGCTCTTAGGCGGTATAAAACCACATTTATTTTTTTGGTAAAACTACTTTTACCCATAAGAGGTAATTAATGATTTACGTCAATAGTGAGTATGATTTACATNGATTTACGTCAATAGTGAGTATGATTTACATCATTTTGATTTGCGTTCGAAGATATGCCTCAACTATTTCTACCATGATGTTTTCTTTTTGGAACAACAATATTTTTGTCTGAATGATGTTCTAGGAAGAAAGGATTATGTTCTAGAATGAAAGTGGGATGTTCTAGAAGGGAAGTATAGTGTTCTAGAATGAATGGATGATGTTCTAGAATGGAAGAATAGTGTTCTAGAAAGAAAGGGTGATGTTCTAGAACAAACGGATAATGTTCTAGAAAGAAAGGACAATGTTCTAAACCCTACGGGACATTGTAGAAATTGAAGGCGACAATATCTTCATAAGCTTTGACAACTTTTAAAAAATTGTCAAAGCTGTGTTAAAGCGTTTGGGGATTGTGGAAGGAAAGACACTATCCCATAAAGTGTGTAAGTAGAAGAATATGGTTATATTTTTAGTTTCATTCTTTCTTCAAAAATAATGATAAATTGGTTAAAAATAATTCCCCAGTCTTTTATCTGCTGTGTCCATTTTTTAGAGACCTCC
>JAPLCZ010000190.1 GCA_026391915.1 Bacteroidota bacterium
CTCTACCAACTGAGCTATTCCCGCAAATCAAAATGTAAATGTTGCTTACTTAAAAAGCTCTGCAAAACTATGCTATTACATTTTTACGCACAAAATTATTTTAGGTTTTCTATCCACATGCTGTTATCAGGTTTTTAGGCCGATAAGTTATTCCTACTTTTGCCCTATTAAAAAAAAGACTTTGGAGTTCACTAAAAAGATTTTGATAACTGGTGGCGCTGGCTTTATTGGCAGCCATGTGGTACGGCATTTCATCAATAAATATCCTGAATACAGGATTATAGTTTTGGATAAACTCACCTATGCCGGCAACCTCAAAAACCTTGATGATTGCATTGATAAGCCCAATTATCAATTTATAAAAGGGGATATAACGGATAAGGTTTTTATTACTAATCTGTTTGAAGAATATGCTTTTGATGGGGTAATACACCTTGCGGCAGAGAGCCATGTGGATAGATCAATCATCTCCCCTGATGAATTTATTTACACCAATATTATTGGCACACTCAATCTTTTAAATGCTGCCAAAAACATTTGGAAAGAAATGGATGGAAAACTTTTCTATCATATTTCTACGGATGAAGTTTATGGTAGCTTAGGGGCTACAGGATATTTTACTGAAGAAACCGCCTACGACCCTAATTCCCCTTACTCTGCATCTAAGGCCTCATCAGACCATTTGGTGCGGGCTTACCACCATACTTATGGTTTACCTACTGTTATTTCTAATTGCTCTAACAACTATGGTCCTTATCAGTTTCCTGAGAAATTAATTCCTCTTATCATCAAAAATATACTGGAGGGCAACCCCCTACCCGTGTATGGCAAAGGAGAAAACATCCGTGATTGGCTTTGGGTTGGCGACCATGTTTCTGCCATTGACGTTATCTATCATAAAGGGAAAAACGGCAGCACTTATAATGTTGGTGGCAATAATGAGTGGAAGAATATTGACCTCGTAAATCTTGTTTGCACCTTGGTTGATAAAAAACTCAACCGCACTGAACCAACTGCAAATAAACTCATTACTTTTGTAAAGGAGCAGCAACGTAATACCCTAATACTATGAATAAAAACCAAATAATCGTTACCGGTGCAAGCGGATTTCTTGCCTCCAATTTTTGTCATCTTTATAAAGATGAGTTTGAAATTACAGGTATATTTTACTCACATAAAGTGGGGTTGGCTAATGTTAAAACCATCTCGTTGGACCTTACTAATAAGCACGCAACAGAAGAATATATTCGTGCTAATCCGCCGGATGGAATTATTCATCTTGCTGCTTTATCCAACCCCAATATCTGCGAACTAAAAACCTTAGATTCCTTTAAAACCAATGTGCAGGCAACGGTTATTCTTGCAGAAATATGTGCGGATTTAGATATCCTCTTTGTATTTGCTTCTACAGATTTGGTGTTTAATGGCCTCAATGCACCCTATGCAGAAGAAGCCTCTACCCTACCCATCAGCACCTATGGTTTTCACAAAGTGATGGCGGAAAGCAAGGCAATGGAAATTTATCCTAAATCCGTAATCTGTCGCCTGCCACTTATGTATGGGCATCCTTATGCACATGGAGAAAGTTTTTTGCAACCCATTCTCAGAGAGCTAAAACAGAATAAACACGTAACTCTTTTTACGGATGAATACCGCACTGTTATAAGTGCAAGAGAGGCATGCATAGGATTAAGATTGGCTTTAGAGCTTCATGGTAACCTTATACATTTTGGAGGAAAAGAATCCTACAGCAGGTTTGAAATTGGCCAGAAAATTTGTGATATTTTTGGTTTTGAAAGAAGCCTGCTACTGCCCACCCGTCAGATAAAAGTGAATATGCCTGCACGCCGCCCACCTGATGTTTCACTCACCAATAGAAAAGCAAGGCAATTAGGCTGGAATCCATCAGACTTGTTAGTAGAATTGAGTATGATTAAAGTAGAAATTGAGGGGGGAAGTGATGAGTTATGAACTATGAGTTATGAGTTAGGGTAGCTCTTGTTAAATGTTTTCACCACTCATAACTCATAGTTACTTCTTGCTATCAGGGTCTTTCAAAAATTTATTTACCAGAAAAAAAATAACCGCTAGGGCAATACCACCAATGGCAATGATGTATTCGTGGTTAAAAGCTACAAGGTCTACGTCAGCGTGTATCATAAAAGTGGCAAAGGTAAGTGAATACTAAAACTAAAAATCAACCTCAAACAACACAGGCCTACTCGGTGCAGCATCTGCCTCAAAAGTGCTGAGTTGCAGGTTGAGTAAATAAAATCCATCCGCAACTTCATCAGGGATAAATACCATTTCTGTAATTGTTTTTTCTTTATTCCATTGGGTTGGGTGGCTAAAAAAAACTTTGTGGGCAGTAAGGTTGGGGTCATCTTCTTTATCTACAGACGGCAAATCAGTCAGCAAATGTTTGATGCCTTTTTCATTCAAAAAATCCATGCACTCACTACTAAAAAAAGCATGGCTACCACCTGAGTAGTTTGCAGTTTTTTTATCTAATCTGTTTGGTAAAGTGCGGATGATAATAGCTTTCCAAAAGTTTAAAACTTTTGGAAAGTTTGCCTTTGCAACAAGCCATGCATCCTCTATTTGTTGGCGACTGACAATTTTATTTTCAGGAACTGAAACGCTAATCAATAAGGCAGAAAAGAAATATTCTTTCAGGCAATCTCCTACATGTATAGCCTCATGGCTAATGTGCCCTGCACACTCAGTATGGGTGCCACTGCCATGTGGATTAAAGGTTATATCCTCCACATTGCAACTGCCACCACGGGCTACATTGCCCACAAAATTTCCAGCCTCTACCACGGTGTATTTTGGCTGAGAAAGATAAAAAGCATTGGGGCTTTTTTGCCTCCCAAACGGGATGGAAATATCAATAGAGGCTTTTCGTTGGCAAGATACACCATCATTTCGGCCGTCTTAAACAAAACTTTCTTCCAGTCATTTGCACCATGTCGCCTTTCTAAATCTTTGGCAAAAGCTGGCACTTTCTCTAAAATTTTTGCGGGGTCAAGTTTATCAATTTCTTCCTTTGCATAGTCCGATTCCCAAAAAATATTAGTACCAAGAGTTATAAGTTTCTTTACCCTATTCGGATACTTTTGTGCAAAACAAAGGGCAGCATATCCACCCATACTGTAGCCGAAAATATTGGTAGTTTGTACAAAATGTTCATCCAAATACTTCTTGATGTCATCACAAAAAACCTCCATAGTAAACGCATCAGTAGGTGCGCCATTGCCATGCCCACTAAAATCAAAACTTAGGATGTTGTAAGTATATTTAAGGGAATCTTTCAGCGCATTAAACTGAGAATGGCTTGCCAATGCGCCATGTAGAAGTAGTAGGTTTTGCATATAAATCTTGAGGCAAAATTAAAATCCCTGCACCACATATCTGAAACTAATATCAGCCTGCACTGCGTAATTTTGCAGCTATGGACAATAAACGGCAGGCACAGTTCTCACGCCTCATACAAAAAGAGATGAGTGAGATTTTTTTGTTTGATGGCAAAGCTCTCTTCGGTAAACAATTTATTAGCGTGAGCCAAGTGCGGGTTTCGCCTGACCTTGGTTATGTGAAAATTTACCTCAGCTTTATGAATGACAAAGAGCCAGAAAAAGTGCTGATGCTGATTAGAGAACATTCCAAAGAACTGCGGACTAAGTTGGCAGGACGCATTAAAAACCAAGTGCGTAAAATCCCGGAGTTGGAATTTTTCTATGATGATACGATGGATTATGTGGAGAAAATTGATAAGCTTTTTGATGAGATAAATGCGCAACCAAAATCTAAAGATGAGGTTGGAGAATAATATATCTCTCAAAGATTTTAACACCTTTGGGATGGAGGTGAGTGCTGCAAAATTTGTAGCTGTGGAGGCGGTAGAAGATGTGAGAGAAGTCATCCAACTAAAAGAAAAAAATATATTGATTCTTGGTGGTGGAAGTAACATTCTATTCACCAAAAATTTTGAGGGGCTGGTTATAAAAAACAACCTAAAAGGAATAGAGAAAATTAAAGAAACCGCAACGCATATTTGGGTAAAAGCCATGAGTGGTGAGGTATGGCACAACTTGGTTTTGCATTGCATTGAAAATGGTTTTGGTGGGATAGAAAATCTCTCCCTTATCCCCGGAACTGTGGGGGCAGCACCTATACAAAATATCGGGGCATATGGTGTGGAGATTAAAGATGTATTGGAGGAAGTTGAAGTGATGAATATGGAAAGTGGAGAACTAAAAACTTTCAATAATACTGATTGCAAATTTGGCTACCGTGATAGCATCTTTAAATACCAATCCAAAGGCAAATACTTTGTGATTTCTGTTACTTTAAAACTTTCTCTCAATCCTGAAATCAATATTTCATACGGGGCTATAACGGATGTTTTGAAAGCTAAAAATATCATCAACCCAAGTATAAAAGATGTGAGTGAGGCGGTGTGCGAGATACGCCTCTCCAAACTCCCAAACCCTACAGAAATTGGTAATGCAGGCAGTTTTTTTAAAAACCCAGAGGTGGAAAAATCTGTTTATAATGAGTTAAAAAAACTCAACCCAACTATGCCGGGTTATGAGGTTGATAGTACCAAAATTAAAATCCCTGCCGGTTGGCTGATTGAGCAATGTGGCTGGAAAGGCAAACGCATTGGCAACACTGGTAGCCACGCAAAGCAGGCATTGGTTTTAGTTAACTATGGCGGCGCAACAGGAATGGAAATTCAACAACTCTCAAAAGAAATTCAAGAATCTGTTTTTAGTAAATTTGGGGTGAGGATAGAGGCAGAGGTGAATGTTTTGTAAATTTTTTTAATAGGATAAAACAAGTTTAGGTTTTTATAAAATAATTATCAGAACAAACCGTTGTTAATTGATGATTGTATCTTTGAATTAAATAAAATAAACCTGTATGAAAACTCAACTGATTATCTTAATATCTAGTCTACTATTAATGGATTCCTGCAAAAACGATTTAAGCGTTGAAAATATTTTTGTGAGCAAGAAGGAAGTCTTAGCACTTAAAACAGAAAAAATAAATGACGTAATTGTTAAACGATGTTTTCTGGATGATAAGGGAAGAGTAAGTATGATAATAGATTCCAATATTTTTCTTACCCGTTTTAATAATCATTTTGGGGATTATTACAGATACTGTAAAAGTTATTTCACATATTATGGTCAATCAAAATTTGTAACTTCACATTACATTGACCTTACTTTTAACAAAAAAATAATTGATGAAAAAACTGTAGCTATAGAATTATCAACAGATAATTTTTTATATAATGACATAAGTGATTCAAGAAAATATGATGGGATTGATTATGACATAAGTGGTCACAATTTAATAATTGAAGATTATAATTATCCTGATAAACATAACAGTTATTTTTTAGCCTATTCAGAATTTGATTTGTATAAAAATCCTTTCAAAGATTTAATAACAGCTGACCAAGTATTAATGTCTCCAAACAAAAATAAGAATAACTTCAAGAGATTGAAGAAGGTAACTAATAGTAGTTATTATACAAAAAATGAAGTATATGAATACTATTCTGATACGATATTAACAACAAGGATTTTCGGTAAATATACATCAGATGGCTACCCAATTAATTTTACAGAAACAATATCAACAAAATTATCTTCTTTCCTAATGAAGCATGAGTTAGAGTATTTTTACAAGAAGTAGATAGAAAAGTATTTCTAACAATTTTTGCCCTCTCTGACAACTGTTAACCAACAACTGTCAACTCTTTTTACACCCCCACCATTTCTCTTTTCTCCACATCCCAAACCTTTAAGCGAAGGCATTTGTAAATATCCATCAAGCCAAGGGAAGTAACTTTTGGGTGCTGGAATTCCGGCATGGCAGCAAGCACTTCTGGCAATCTGTAAAAAGGGATTCTTGCATTGATATGGTGGATGTGGTGGTAGCCAATATTGGCAGTGAACCACCTCATAATAAAATTCATTTTCATAAAAGAGGAGGACTCTAAAGCAGCATCAGAATAAGTCCAGCCATCTTTATCCATAAAACTTACCCTGGGGAAATTGTGTTGCGCATAAAATAAATAAGTGCCTAAGGCGGAAGAAATCAAAGCAGGAAATAAAAACCCTAACAAGAAAATCTTCACCCCAAAGAAATACCAAAACGCTGCCCCTATGGTAAAATGAAACAACAAAGCTGGGATGGTATCCCAATGTTTTTCTTTGCTGCTGGCAAAAGATTGAATGCACATGCCATACATAAATGCAAAGAAATATCCCATACTAATTACAAAAGGGCTGCGGACAAAAAGGTAAATACTCTTATCCTTAGCAGAGGAACTCTCAAACTTTTCTTTGGTAACAATAGGGAAACTGCCAACGCTGGAAGTATATAGTTTTGAGTTGTGTTTATGGTGGTAATCGTGGCTGCGGCGCCAGATGCTTTGGGGTGCTAATATGTACATCCCAAAGATGGTAAAAATCACTTCTGCCAATATGGATTTCTGTAAGATGGCTTTATGCAAATAGTCATGATAAATAACAAACATGCGCACCAAATTCAGCCCAATAAAAATGCTAATAATAAGTTTTACCCAAAGCGGAATAGGCATAAGAATACTTGTATAAAGCAATACAAAAGTGAGCATGGTAATCACCAGATGCATCCAGCTTTTTGCCCTGTCCTCCACCGCATATTTTTGCGTGGCAAGTATTAATTGTTTTCCTTCCAGCATTATTGAGTTGGCTTTTTATGTTTCCAGCGGCGGTCTATCAGCAATTCACATTTTACATCATAATACCCACGCTTGGGTTGGGTAGTGCTTGCATAGATAATGGGGTAGTTCAGTTTCTTGGCAATCTTAGCCGTGCCGTTAAAAATGGGTGTGTCCTGGTTCAGGAATTTAGTCCAGTAGGCTGTTGCCGGAGCTGATGGTGTTTGGTCAGCAATAAAAGCCGTTGCCGTTAGTTGCGCCCTATTGCCCAGCATCCCCCGCATTACATTATTCATCTCATAAAGTCTGTTGCCAAGGCGGGTGCGCATATAGTAGGTGAGGCGGTTGAAGTATTTATTTTTAAGTGGATGATAAATAATATACAGCCTGTGCAAAGGTACTTGTGCAAAGCTTGCCCCCGTCAATTCCCAATTGCCAAAATGCCCCATCACCAAAATAACGCTTCTGCCCTCGGCGGCAAATTTCTCAAACAAACTTACATCAAGCTTTACCCGTTGCCTTAGGGTTTTGTTGGAGATGGTTAGGGTTTTTAACGTCTCCAAAATCAAATCACAAAAGAAGAGATAAAACCTCTTAGCAATAGCCTCAATCTCCTTTTCTGATTTATTGGGGAATGAATTTCTCAGATTACCCAACACCACTTTTTTGCGGTAACCCAATACAGCGTACAAAAGAAAATGCAACCCATCAGCAAGCCGTTGCAGCCACCAAAAAGGCAGCATACTTAGTAAATAAATAAATGGAAGTGCTATATAATATAGGAGGGCGGACATAAGAAAGAGGCAAAGGTAAGGTGGGAGGGGGGAGTTGCTTTGTTTGGCGTAGTCTCCAGACTATTGTTGTCCGGTAAAAAAATAAAAAAGGAGGATGTAAAAACACCCCCCAAATGTTAAGTTTGTTAAGCATCACCAAAACAAACTTCACATGGACAAAACTACATTATTTACCGGACAGCCGGTTTTCAATCAATT
>JAPLCZ010000001.1:0-1247 GCA_026391915.1 Bacteroidota bacterium
GTTATATAGCTTTTGCAGTTGGAGTCATATAAATCTTCTTGCGCATCATTGATGTATTTATGTACCGAATCCAACAAATGAGCAGAGGCAGTTAAACTATTAAAAGGTATATCAGCATCCGAACCGAAACGAGGAATTTTGGTAGCATAATATCCACTGGTAGTGGAACTGCAAGGTTGTTTAGAATCTCCATAAGCATCATAGTGAGCAGGGGTGCAATGTGGAGTTCTGTTTACATGGTAACATTCATTATCAAATCCATATTTACTTAAGTTCTTAAACTTCTTACTCATGCATTCTGTATATACACCATTCACTATGGCATATCGTTGCCTTAGTTCTTGAACATATCCTTGCTTTGCTGCAAGGTATAAACTTAGGAAATTCTTCCATACCTCATCTCTACTACAAGCTGCATTCAAGTAAGTACTTACAAGATAATTATAGCCAGTACTAGTATCAAGAGTACAACTACCTCCATTTCTACAAACTACCATAGTAATTGCAGTTGCCAAAATAGAATTATTATCATTGTAATGATGCATTTTGGTGTACATCTGTTTTCTGTATACTCCAAGTAAACTATCAATATAACTTACCCCGAAAGTTGTATTATTAAAAAATGGATCTTGATGAAGCAATAAATAATAACCGGTATCACCCAAAGCCGCAGCCTCAGTAAATGAACCTAAACTCCTGAGCTTTGTATCAAAAGACTGAGACTTTTTGGTTGCTAAACAATACTCATAATACGAATATTCAGGGTGATATTTCACCAAGGCTTTAGCCCAAGAAGGTTTAAAATGATGAATGAAATTAGGCAAAGAAAGTTGTTCAGGAAAATACTTTAAGCCATTATCCAATAACACCGTATCCACCACTCCATTTTCATCTTTGTAAGCTTCAAAAGGATGTCTAAAATTAAAAGTAGTATCACTATAGGTAGGGATGCCTTTAGGCAATCCGCTTGCGCCAGTATATAAAATAGACAAATGGTCTGTTACAGTAAATACGCCTCCACTCAGAGTAAATTTTGCATATTGTTCTCCAGGCATCATATCCTGTAACATCAAATAATAACTTTGTTTGCAATCAAAAGAATCCATACAGGTGGGGTAGGAAGCACCACAGCCAGAGAAATCTATTGATGCAATCGCAGTATTAATAAAATCACTTTCAGGAAGTACACAAGTGCTGGTATCAATATATTTATCCGCATAAAACTCTAGTGTATCCTGATTTACTGA
>JAPLCZ010000001.1:1308-1804 GCA_026391915.1 Bacteroidota bacterium
GATTTTATAAGAGCCAATAGGCAGGTCTAAAACAATAGAATCAGAGCCCGTCTTTGTGGAGTAATGTACAGGGACACTAACACAACTCCCCGAATGATGTTTTCTGCCAATAACCGTATCCATCCCATTGCCGTTTCTTAGCATTTCTTCGCCACAACTATTTTTCACACTGATGTTGAGATTATAAACACAGTCCATACAAAAACCAGAGGGCAGACAATCACTGAAACTTGCTGTAGATAAATCATATTTCAGATAATAATTGCCACGCTTTTTAACAGTAAAAAACTCTTCTGTTACAATGCTTGTATCATCCTGAAATGTAGTTTTTGATAATGTATCAGTAAGGTCAAAAGTAACTCTGCCAGGGATTGTATCCAAAGCAGTTGGAGCATCTCCCGCAAGGGCAGTGGCAATCACTTTACCCGTCATATCCTTATAGGCTAAACTCACTTGTCCGTTGGCATCTCTGGTTACTACTTCTTTGTAATGAGCA
>JAPLCZ010000089.1:0-571 GCA_026391915.1 Bacteroidota bacterium
ATATTTCACTTTCTGCTTCGCCAATAAAAAATGATTTAGATATTATTACGGGGATAGCAGTAATAGCCCGTGATATATCAGAACGAAAAATGGCTGAAGCAGAAATTGCTGACAAAAACGATGACCTCAAAAGTGCAAAAAAAGAAATTGCTTTACAAAAAATAGAGAGAGAAAAAAGAGCTGCTGAATTAGGAATTGCTAACATCGAATTGGCTTTTCAGGATAAGGAGAAGGGAAAGCGCGCTGAGGAATTAATCATTGCCAACTATGCACGAAGCCTTATTGAAGCCAGCCTTGACCCGTTATTTACTATCAGCCCCGAAGGAAAAATTACGGATATGAACAATGCTTCGGTAAATGTAATTGGTATCTCCAGAGAGAAATTAATAGGTACAGATTTCTTTGAATATTTTACTGAACCTGATAAAGCAAGAGAAGGGTATCAGCAGGTTTTTGCCAAATGATTTGTGGCAGATTTCCCCCTTACTATTAAAGACCACAAATTAACAGATGTACTTTTTAATGGCTCCGTTTATAAGGATGATAAAGGGAAAGTATTAGGGATAGTGGT
>JAPLCZ010000089.1:612-6830 GCA_026391915.1 Bacteroidota bacterium
TAGTGGTGGTAGCAAGAGATATTACAGACCAGAAAAGAATTGAAAAAGAACTTACCGAGGCAAAAGTATTTGCAGAGTTGGCAACCGCCATTGCAGAAGAAGCTCAAAACAAAGCAGAGGATGCCGTGAAATCTAAACAGCAATTCCTCTCTAACATGAGCCATGAAATCCGTACCCCAATGAATGCCATTATTGGGTTTACCAAAGTGGTACTTAAAACGGATTTAACAGCCAAACAAAAAGAATATCTAACCGCAATTAAAATAAGTGGTGATGCATTGATAGTACTAATTAATGACATCCTTGATTTGGCAAAAGTGGATGCAGGCAAAATGACTTTTGAGAAAACACCATTTAAATTGTCATTATCCATCTCTGCTATGTTGCATTTATTTGAAACAAAAATTCAGGAAAAAAACCTGAAGCTGGTGAAGGAATACGACAAAAGAATACCCGAAGTATTGGTAGGTGACCCTATTCGCTTGCATCAGATTATTTTAAATTTGGTAAGCAATGCCGTTAAGTTTACAAGCAAAGGAAAAATTACCGTAAGCGTTAAATTACTAAGTGAGGATGAAGATAAAGTAACCGTAGAGTTTGCCATATCTGATACTGGGATTGGCATCCCCGAAAATAAAATAGAAACCATTTTTGAAAACTTTCAGCAGGCAACTTCCGGCACATCACGGGTGTTTGGTGGCACAGGCCTGGGGCTAGCTATTGTTAAACAATTGGTGGAGCCGCAAGGGGGTAGCATCACTGTAAAAAGTAAAATTGATGAAGGCTCAACTTTTAGTTTTATACTCACCTTTCAAAAAACAAAAGCGGAAGCGGAGTATGTTACAGAAATTATTGCGCTGGATACAGAAATTAAAAATATAAAAGTATTGGTGGTGGAGGATATTGCCCTCAACCAATTATTAATGAAAACCCTATTGGATGATTTTGGATTTGAAAGGGACATAGCCTCCAATGGAAAAATAGCCATAGAAAAACTGCATATGAAAGAATATGATGTTATTTTAATGGACCTGCAAATGCCTGAGATGAATGGATTTGAAGCTACCGAATACATCCGCAATACCATGAACTCAAAAATCCCCATTATTGCTTTAACCGCTGACGTAACCACTGTAGATTTAGCAAAATGTACCGCAGTAGGCATGAATGATTATCTGGCAAAACCAGTAGATGAAAGATTGCTGTACAGCAAAATAGTAAACCTTGTAAAAAAGCCAACCGCTGTAAATATCGCCAAAAAGGGAGAACCTATACAAGCCAAAATACAAAGGTGTATTGACCTTGATTACCTCAATCACCGCACAAAATCAAACCCGGCTTTAATGATGGAAATGATTGCGCTATATCTGGAACAAACCCCACCGCTTATCACCAGCATGAAACAAAGTTATATGGATAAAGATTGGGCTACCTTGCAGGCAGCAGTGCACAAAATGATTCCGTCCTTTGCTATTATGGGCATGAGTGCAGACTTTGAAACTATGGCTAAAAAGGTACAGGAGTTTGCCAGCGCAAAAGAGCAGGAAGATGGCGGAATACATGAGTTGGTTTTGCAATTGGAAACCATTTGCCTGCAAGCCTGCACAGAGTTAAAAGAAGAATTTGACATGATAAAAAACAACAACTAATGAACAAAGAAAAAATAAAATTATTCCTAGTGGATGATGATGCCGTGTTCCTTAAATCTCTGGAACTTGAGTTTATGGAGAGTGCCGATTTTGAAATAGAAACTTTTGCTACCGGTGAGCTATGTATGGCAAGTATATCACACCACCCTGATGTAATAATACTAGATTACCACCTTGATGGCATTGATAAAAACGCCATGAATGGTATGGAGACCCTGGACAAAATAAAAAAAATAAACCCGGATATACCCGTGGTGATGCTATCCTCTCAAGATAAAATTGAAGTAGCTATTAACTGTATGCACCACCGCGCTTTTGATTATGTAGTAAAAAGCGAAACCGCTTTTGTGCGCCTCCAAAAAATAATTACCACCATTTTCCAATACAAAAAAATGGAGAAGGAGTTGAATTGGTATATGGATAGGATGTAGGGGGGGGAAGTTGTCAGTTGTCAGTTGTCAGTTTTCAGTAAAGTCCGCTGTCTTGCTGAGGAATAGCCTACCCCGATTGTTCGGGGAAGCAACTCGCCATAAGGCACAAAGCAATTAGACCCTTAGTTCCTCAGGGTGACAGAAAAAGGGCTTTGTCATGGTGAGGCACGAACCATCTGAGTTCCTTAACTGCGTTCAGGATGACAGCAGGGGCGTTGTCATGCTGAGGCACAGCCTGCCCCGACTGTTCGGGGAAGCATCTCTCCATCAATGCACGAAGCATCTCATTATATTTCATCATTTAAAAATTTCCATGTTGGGTTTTCTGAAGCAATTAAATCTACTTTTTTCTTTCTTGTCCATCCTTTTATTTCTTTTTCTCTAGCTATGGCGTGAGTTATACTTTGAAAACTTTCCCAGTATATCAAATGATAACAATTATATTTTCCGGCAAATGATTTTTTTTCTTCGTTAGAGTCTTGTTCATGTTCATACATTCTTCTCCGTAAATCATTAGTAACACCTGTATAAAGTACTTTTTTACTTTTATTTGTTGCGATATAAATGTAATAATTGCTCATAAAATTACTGCAAAGTTAAAAGACGTTGAGTTCCTTCACTCCGTTCAGGATGACAGCAAGGGCGCTGGCATGCTGAGGCAGATGTCATGCTGAGGCACGAAGCATCTGAAAACTGCCCCCCCAAATCAGTGAATTATGTAACTTATTTATTTTATTGTATAACTCTTTTGGGGCGCTATAAATCCATCTTTGCCAGTAATAATTTAAATGAATTTGCTGCAACATAGCAATGGCAGTGCGTGATAAGATATGAATACAAACCTACACCCTGCCCCTATAAGCATACTGCTGGCTGATGACGATATTGATGATTGTGCTTTTTTTGAAAGAGCATTAAGCGAACTTCCGGTGCTTGCAAATCTCTCTATAGTTAGGAATGGTGAGGAGGTGATGGAATACCTAAATGAATCTGCCTTCCCATTGCCAGATATTCTTTTCTTAGACCTAAGTATGCCCCGCAAAACGGGCTTTGAGTGCCTATTAGAGATAAAAGAAAATGAATACCTCAAAAACCTTGATATAGTAATATTCTCTACTTCCTACGGCAAGGATATGAATTATGAAAACGATATGATAAAGATGCTGTATAAGTTTGGCGCCATGGATTACATAAAAAAGCCCGGGGATTTTAATTTGCTGAAACAGGTAATCCATAATTCCCTATTACTTATTACTGAAAAAAAATACCGCAAAGGCGCATAAAAAAAAGGGCTCAATACTAAAAATAAATTAACCCAAAACTGATATGACAAAACCACTCAACATATTATTGGCAGATGATGATATTGATGATTGCCGTTTTTTTAAACAAGCATTAGAGGCATTGCCAAACACCTCCACTTTTGCTGAAGTACATGATGGGGATGAACTCTTGAACTACCTCCAAAAAAATGAAGAGCAATTGCCTGATGTGCTTTTTCTGGACATTAATATGCCCCGCAAAAATGGGTTTGAGTGCTTGGTGGAGATTAAGAAAAATGAAAAAACCAAAGTGCTACCAGTGGAATGTTTTCTACCAGTAACTCGCAAGATAAAATACACGCCCTCTTTAAAAACGGGGCTGATGTATATGTGCGCAAGCCAAGTGGTTTTGCGCAATTAATACAGGTAATACAACATGCGCTGCCTATAGCCTCAGAAAATACTTTTTCTCATGGTAAGTTAAAATACATCCTCAACGCATGATAAAAACCCATTTAGATATTTTGCTGGCAGATGATGATACTGATGATTGTATTTTTTTTACTGCTGCGGTAGATGAGTTGAAACTCTCCCACCTATTAACAGTAGTGCATGATGGCGAACAATTGATGCAAATGCTTTCCAAAGATTTAGGTAATGATGGTTTTGCGCCCTTGCCAGATGTGCTTTTCCTAGACCTTAATATGCCCCGCAAAAACGGCAGGGAATGTTTGCAGGAGATAAAAAGTAGTGAGCACCTAAAAGCGCTGCCAGTAATTATGTTCTCCACCTCTTTTGAGCAAGAAGTAGTGAACCTGCTGTATAAAAACGGTGCCCAGTATTTTATCCGCAAGCCTGCGGATTTTTCGCAATTTAAAAAGATAATACAACAAACACTTTTGCTGATGGCGAAAAAAAATATATCTCAACCCAATAGGGAAAATTTTGTGCTTACAGTGCAAAATAGTGTAGCAGTTTAAAATAATAATAAAGCTAAAATGACTAAAATTAAAACCACTGAAGAGGATGCATTAAGCATTGCATACAGAGAACTTGCCTTTGAAAAAGAAGAGAAAGAAAAATTATTGGTAGAGTTGGGGATTGCGCATAAAGAGCTTGCTTTCCAGAAAGAAGAAAAAGGAAAGCGTGCTGCAGAATTGGGTATTGCCAATATTGAACTTGCTTTCCAAGATGATGAAAAAGGAAAGCGTGCTGCGGAATTAGGGATTGCTAATATTGAGCTTGCCTTCAAGAAAGAAGAAAAAGGAAAGCGTGCTGCAGAATTGGGTATTGCTAATATTGAGCTTGCGTTCCAGGATGAGGAGAAAGAAAATAGGGCGGCAGAGTTAGGCATTGCCAATAAGGAGTTGGTTTTCCAAGATGAAGAAAAAGAAAAGCGTGCTGCGGAATTGAGCATTGCCAATAAAGAACTTGTATTCCAAAACCAAGAGAAGGAAAAAAGGGCGGCAGAGTTGATAATTGCGAATAAAGAATTGGTTTTCCAGAATGAGGAAAAAGAAAAAAGAGCCGCAGAATTAATTATCGCCAATAAGGAGTTGGTCTTCCAAAATGAAGAGAAGGAAAAAAGGGCAGCAGAGTTGGGCGTTGCTAATAAAGAACTTGCCTATCAAAATGATGAGAAGGAAAAAAGGGCTGATGAGCTAAGCATTGCCAATAAAGAACTCGCCTATCAAAACGATGAAAAAGAAAAACGTGCTGCGGAGTTAGGCGTTGCCAATAAAGAGCTTGCTTACCAAAATGATGAGAAGGAAAAACGTGCTGCGGAATTGGGCGTTGCCAATAAAGAACTTGCTTACCAGAACGATGAAAAAGAAAAGCGTGCTGCGGAATTAGGCGTTGCCAATAAAGAGCTAGCCTACCAAAATGATGAAAAGGAAAAAAGGGCGCATGAGTTGGGCATTGCCAATAAAGAATTGGCTTACCAAAATGACGAAAAAGAAAAAAGGGCAGAGGAGTTAATTATTGCCAATAAAGAGTTGCTGGCGTTTACCTATATCTCCGGCCATGATTTGCAGGAACCACTCAGGAAAATACAAACTTTTGTTACCATTATCTTGGAAAATGAAAACGATAATTTATCTGAGAATGGAAAATATAATTTCCAACGGATGCAGTTGGCGGCAGGCAGAATGCAACAATTGATTGATGATTTATTGGCTTTCTCACGCATTGCTACTACAGAGCTCACGTTTGAGAAAACGGATTTAAAATTAATTATAGATGAGGTAAAAGCGGAGCTGAAAGATACCATACAAGAGAAGCATGCTACCATAGAAGCCACAGAAGTGGGGGCTACTAATATTATCCCTTTTCAGTTTAGGCAGTTGCTGTATAACCTCATTAGTAATGCACTTAAGTTCTCTAAGCCTGATGTGCCATCGCATATTATTATCACCAGTAGTATTGTAAAAGGCAGCACCATAAAAACCAGAAATTTCGCATCCTTCTCCCCTGAAAAAAGTTATTGCCATATCACTATTAAAGATAATGGGATAGGGTTTGAACCACATTTTAGTGACCGTATTTTTGAGGTATTCCAAAAGCTACATGGTAAAGAAGTGTATGGCGGCACAGGCATTGGGTTAGCCATAGTAAAGAAAATTGTAGAGAACCATAACGGAATTATCACTGCTACCAGCAACCTAAATATGGGGGCGCAGTTTGATATTTATATCCCTGCGGCATTGTAGGGATTTCATTCCTACTTATTGTGTTTTAATAAAGAAACGGGAGGCAATTGATGTCTTTAATCAGACTTTGCGTTAGGCACTTTCATCAAACATAATTTCATCAGAGCTGCCAATTTTATATAAAGGCTCATCAATGGGTAAAGTAAAATAAAAAGAAGAGCCTTC
>JAPLCZ010000297.1 GCA_026391915.1 Bacteroidota bacterium
GGGTAAGTATGTGCTAGAGATGCGCTTTTGCAGGTGCATAGTTAAGGATTTAATTTATAAATGCAAAATATTAGTGTTTTTTACCCCCAACCCCTAAAAGGGGGCTTTGACCCTGCTTAACCTTGAACCTTCATCAGAGAGGAAGTCCCCTTTAGGGCATGTCCCGAAGTCCTTTCGGGAGGATTTAGGGGTTTTTTCTGACAACTGACAACTGACAACTGACAACTGTTTTACCTTTGCGCTATACTACACCTCAAATAAAACTCCTTTTGACCAAAGAAGAAATACTCAAAGCCGCTGCAGAAGTTATTGCCATAGAAGCTCAATCCATACTGAATTTGCAGGGACATATTGCGGAAGATTTTTATAAAAGTGTTATTGCCATCCATCAAACCAAAGGTAGAGTGGTGGTAACGGGTATTGGCAAAAGTGCCATTATAGGGCAAAAGATGGTGGCAACTTTTAATAGCACCGGCACACCTGCCCTTTTTATGCATGCCGCAGATGCCGTGCATGGAGATTTGGGGATGATACAGCCGGGGGATTTGGTGCTGTGCATCTCTAACAGTGGCAATACGCCGGAAATAAAATTGCTGATTCCGTGGCTAAAACAAGGCGGCAATTTGCTGATTGCTATGGTGGGGAATTTGGAATCGGACCTTGCTGTTAACGCAGATTTTGTTTTATACGCAGGGGTAAATCAGGAGGCGTGCCCCAATAACCTAGCGCCCACCAGCAGCACTACAGCACAAATGGTAATGGGTGATGCGCTGGCAGTATGCCTGCTGCACCAAAGGCAGTTTTCGGCAGATGATTTTGCAAAATTTCACCCGGGGGGTGCCCTGGGCAAAAAGCTTTATGTAAAAGTTGGCGACATCTACAAAGCCAATGAAATGCCTGCGGTAAAATTGGAGGACAGCCTGCAAACGGTGATATTGGAAATTACCTCTAAACGGCTTGGCGCTACTGCTGTGCTAGATGCCAATAATGAGTTGGCAGGAATTATTACAGATGGAGACCTCCGCCGACTGCTAAATAAGGATGTAGATTTGCGTAGCATTGCAGCCAAAGATATTATGGGGGCAAGCCCAACCACAGTATCCGAAACCCAATTGGCAGCAGAAGCGCTTGACATAATGCGTAACAAAAAAATAACTCAGATAATAGTAGCTGATGGCAAGAAATATCTTGGCATAATTCACATACATGACCTCAACCGCGAGGGCTTAATTTTTTAATCATAGATGAACAAAAATAATTTCGGGGTGATAATGGCAGGTGGCGTTGGCAGCCGCTTTTGGCCATTAAGCCGCAAACAATTTCCTAAGCAATTTATTGATATTATTGGGGACGGCACTACACTCTTCCAAAAGGCGTATAACCGCCTTGCCAAGCATTGCCTGCCAGAGAATATTTACATTGTAACCAATGAGGGTTATAGAGGTATAGTAAAAGAACAAGTGCCTACGCTTACTGATGACCAGATTCTGGGTGAACCCAGTGCCCGCAACACAGCGCCATGTATTGCTTATGCCTCTTTTAAAATACATGCAAAGCGCAAAGATGCAGTGATTGCTGTGGTGCCATCAGACCATTTAATATTAGATGAAAAGGAGTTTGAGGCTACTATGAATGCGGCGTTTGAAACGGCAGGCAATAGCAATAATCTTATCACCATTGGCATAAAACCCAGCAGGCCAGATACCGGCTATGGCTACATTCAAATGGATGAAGACAGCAGAAGTGGGGATGCTTTTAAGGTGAAAACTTTTACTGAAAAACCGAACCTTGAGCTTGCCAAACAATTTTATGAGAGTGGTGAGTTTCTATGGAACTCAGGTATGTTTGTATGGAAGGCTTCTGTGATAAAAGAGCAATTGCATAAACATACCCCAGAGATTTATTCTCTATTTGTAAAGGGCGAAAATCTATTTTATACTAAGGACGAAACGCCATTCATCAATAAAATGTATGACCTCTGCCCCATGATTTCTATTGACTATGGGGTGATGGAAAAAGCAGATAATGTATTTGTACTCCCCGGCAATTTTAGCTGGAGTGATATAGGTACCTGGAACGCCCTCTATGAGTTTGCGGAAAAGGATGCCAACAATAATGTAATCCGTGGTGAGATGGTGCTAAGCCGCAATACCACCAACTGCATTGTTAATGTTTCTGATAAAAAATTAGTGGCTTTAAAGGGTTTGAATAATCTCATTATTGTAGAGGCTGATGGTATCCTCCTCATCGCGGATAAAGACAAAGAACAGGAAATCCGGCAGGTGGTTAATGATGTAAAACTAAAGCACGGGGATAAGTTTGCTTAGGATTTGCTTAGGATTTTTTGCTTCGCAAAAAATCCCCACCCACTAATCTATTTGCTTTTTCTTTTTAGCAGCAGGGAATAAAACATTGTTAAGTATAAGCCTATAGCCCGGGCTGTTGGGGTGCAGATTCATTTCTGTGGGCGGCTCACCCACCATGTGCTGGTAATCTTCGGGGTCATGCCCACCATAAAAAGTCCACATGCCTTTGCCAAATTCTCCATGAATATATCGGGCTTCATTCAGTGATTTATTTTCCCCCATTACGGTTACAGTAGGCTTAATAGTTTCCTTGCGGAAGGCAGTAGTTTGTCCGAAGAACCCTTTGATAATTTTAGTGTGATTCTGGCAAAGCATACTTGGGATTTGGTCCCACTTTGCTGAATAAGTAAATAGAGAAAAGAAATCTGTTTCTTCATTTACTATTGCTTGCCTTTGTTGTGTGGCATCAATATCTGAGAATTCATATTCGGCAGGGTTGCGCACCAAATGAAACTTCTGGAATGCAAAAGTTTTGGTGAAATCAAGTTTGCTCTCAGCGCGTGGGTCGGCGGGGTCACCATCAAACATGCTTTCGCATATATCTGTTCCATCTGCTGCGAGGCTAATATCATAGCTATCTGTAGCGGAACACATGGCAAATAAATACCCACCACCTGTTACAAAATCTTTAATCTTTTTAGCCACTGCAAGTTTTAATGCTGATACCTTTTTATATCCCCAGCGGGATGCTGTTGTTTCGGCCTCTTTCACTTCAGCTTTATACCAAGCGGTTTCTCTATACTGCGCCCAAAATTTTCCATATTGCCCGGTAAAATCCTCATGGTGCAAATGCAACCAATTATATTGCGCCAATTTATTCTGCAAAACCTCATCATCAAAAACTACTTCGTAAGGGATTTCAGCGTAGGTCATGGCAAGGGTTACGGCGTCATCCCAAGGTTGTTTTGTTTTAGGGGAATAGACTGCAATTTTAGGTACGGTTTCCAGTTTTACAATGTCCATATTGGCTTCTGGGTTGGCAATGTCGGCTTCTATTTTTGCGTATTGTGCATCCGCCAAAATCTGGTAGGTTACTCCCCGAATCAGGCACTCCTTTTCAAATATAGAATTGAATTTGCATCCAAAACTTCCACCTCTATAATTAAGCATCCAATCCACAGTTTGTGCTTTGGTGAGAATCCAATAAGCAATGCCGTATGCCTTTAAATGGTTCTTTTGCTCTTCATCCATAGGGATGTAAATATAGGCGGCATAGGTACTTTTAGTAATGGCTAAAAGGATAATACAAACTAATAAAATCTTCTTCATGGAGGGGTGAAATTTGTAGTTCAGGATTTTACAAGAATGGTGCAAGGAAAAAATTTATACCTACCCCACAAACTCCATATCAATATTCCTTTGGATAAGATTGGCAGCAGCAATTTTTACAGTAACTAAGCCACCTAATTGGTAGGTCTTTCCAGTGTTGTGCCCACGGACAAGGAATCGTTCTTCTTCAAAAATATAATGGTCATCATTCATATTGCTTAGGCGCACCATGCCCTCGCATTTGTTGTTGAGTATTTCTACAAAAATCCCCCACTCAGTAACACCAGAAATAATCCCTTGGAAATCTTCACCCACATGGGCACTCATATACTCAACTTGTTTATATTTAATGGAGGCACGTTCTGCCTCAGAGGCTCTTACTTCCATCAAGCTGCAATGTTTACTTTCTGCCTCAATCTTATCTTGATTTACGCCCTTTTTACCTGCTAGGTAATGCGCCAATAACCTATGCACCATTACATCAGGGTAGCGGCGGATGGGTGAAGTGAAATGTGTGTAATAATCAAACGCCAACCCATAATGGCTGGTTTTGGTGGTGGTATAAATTGCCTTTGCCATTGTGCGAATTGCCACAGACTGCAACATATTTTGTTCTGGCTTTCCCTCAATATTTTTAAGAAGATTGTTAAGGGAAAAAGCAAGCGTTTTTTCATTTTTGGTATCAATGCGGTAACCAAAACCAGCAGCAAGTTTGGCGAAGGCTTCCAACTTTACTTCATTGGGTTGGTCATGCACACGATATACAAAGGGGAGGGTTTCTAAGTTTTTACTTTTCTTAAAAACATATTCTGCCACCTTGCGGTTAGCAAGCAACATAAAATCTTCAATGAGTTTGTGGGCATCTTTGCGCACCTTTTTTACCACCTCCAAGGGTTTCCCGTTTTCATCCAATTTAAACTTCACTTCTTCGGTTTCAAAAGAGATTGCCCCTGCTGCAAATTTTCTTTCGCGGAGTTTATAAGCAAGTTTATTCAGGGTTAATAATTCTTTGGAAAATGTACCCTCCTTTGTTTCTAAAACTACCTGTGCTTCCTCATAACTAAAACGCTTTTGAGAACGGATAACAGTTCTGCCATACCACTCTTTTTGCACCATGGCATTTTCATCCAATACCACCACTACAGCAAAGCAAAGTTTGTCTTCATCAGGGCGTAGGGAACAAAGATTATTGGAGAGTTTCTCTGGCAACATAGGTATCACCCTATCCACCAAATAAACAGAAGTGGCTCTTTCAAAAGCCTCCTTATCCAATTCCGATTCTTCTTTTAAATAATAAGAAACATCAGCAATATGTATCCCCACTTCCCATTGGTCATTTCCTAAATCACGGATGCTGAGGGCATCATCAAAATCTTTGGCATCGGCGGGGTCAATAGTAAAGGTAGGCACGGTGCGGAAGTCCCAACGATTTTCTATTTCTAATTCAGGAATTTCTTCTTTAATAGCTTCTGATTCCTTCTCAACTATAGCAGGGAATTCCTGCGGCAAATTGTACTCATAAATAATGGAGTTCATCTCTGTTTGATGTTCACCCGGTTTGCCCAAAACCTTTAGTACTTTGCCTGTAGGGTTCTTTTGTTTTGGGTCCCAATCTGTGATGGCAACCAATACTTTTTCACCATTTTTAGCACCATTCAATTTATTGATAGGTACAAAAATATCGGTATTCATTTTCTGATTATCAGGCACCATAAAAGCAAACTTTTGTGAGAGCTGAATCACCCCTGTAAATTCTGTTTTTAGGCGTTTGATAATCTCTACCACTTCGCCTTCTGGCCTTTTGGATTTACGGCTTGGGCGCACCGCTACTTTTACAATATCACCATTCAAAGCGGTGTTCATTTGGTTGGATTGCACAAACACATCATTCTCTTCTCCATCAACAATAATAAAGGCAGCGCCTTGGCGTGTCATATCCACTCTGCCCTCTACAAATTGATTTTTAACCACTGTTTTGTATTTGCCAGTTTCAGGCTCTATAATGTAGCCTTCCGCTATTAAATTAAGGAGAGATTCCAACAACAATTGCCTTTCTTCATGCGCATGCAACTCCAGCTTTGCGCCTAATTGTTTGTAGTTAAAACTTTCCGTTGGGTGTTCTCTGAAAAAATTAATCAGCGAACTCTTAATCCCTCTTTTGGATTTATGATTGGGTTTCTTTTTGGTAGCCATGATATGGGTTCAAAGCTACAGCTATTTATAGAGAGCCGCCAAAAAGCTAAAGGTAGCAGAGATTGGCTATTATGTATCCAGCTCTAAACTCTCTATCATTTCCTTTAGCTCATTTTGCTTAAGGTCTTGCTTTTCGCCCTTGTCATAAATAGTAAGCAGATATACCGTTTTATTTTCAATGTATAAATAAGTGATAACTCTTGCACCACCACTTTTACCCTTTCCTTTGCTATGTATTGCCAGCCGAATCTTGTAACATTTGTTCCCGATTAAAGTACCAGTCTCAGGGTTTTCAAGGATATCGTCAATCAAACCTGAATACTCAACTTTTAGTGATGGAAATTTTTTAACCAATCGTTTGAGTTCTTTCTCAAAGCGATGAGTTGGTATAATGCTATAACTCATTTAATAAATCCTGAGCTGTTTTTAATTTGAGTTTTCCTTGCTTGTGCAGGCGCACTTCTTCAGCAGCTTCCTTTAAATCTTCCCATAATTGGGCAGTAGCTGCTGATAAAGGCTTTGCATTTTTTACAAATGAAAGACTCTTTAAAACCTTCATCCCAAAGGTTGCCTCATCATCTTTAATATCAATTAGAATTTTCATTTCTCTTTCTTATTAAATGCAAAGTTAAATTAACAATCCTAAAATTATCCGCAACCAACTTCAAACTTTTCCTGACCCCTACCCCCTAATTCCTGCCCCCTATATCCTAATTTCGCCCCTCCATGCTTGATGTAGAAATTTTTATCCCGTGTTATGTTGACCAGTTCTTCCCGCAAACCGGGTGGAACATGATTAAAGTGCTAGAGAAAGCGGGATGCAAAGTGCATTATAATCCGGAACAAACCTGCTGCGGACAACCAGCCTGGAATGCGGGCTATAAAGACATGACCAAGCCCGTTGCAGAGAAATGGCTCAATGAGTTTGGCAACAGCCAACACCCCGTGGTTTGCCCATCAGGCTCATGCACTGGGATGATTAAAAACTATTATGAAGAGATGTTTAAAAACAGCTCTTACCACCTTAAAATGCGGGAGACCCAAAGCAGGCTTTTTGAGTTCTCCGAATTTGTAACTGGTCAATTAAAGTTTGATGATTTTGGTGCAGAGTTCCACACCATTGCCACCTACCATGATGCCTGTGGCGCTTTGCGTGAGTGCCGGATAAAAGATGCTCCACGCCAACTCCTAAAAAAAGTAAAAGGCTTGCAATTGGTGGAGATGAAAGACTGCGAAAACTGTTGCGGTTTTGGCGGTACTTTCTCTGTGACTAATGAAGCTATTTCTTCATCCCTTGCCGCCCAAAAGGTGGAGGATGCATTGGCTATAGGGGCAGAGGTAATTATCTCTACAGACCTTAGTTGCCTTATGCATTTGGATGGCTACATTCGCAAACAAAAACTAAATATTAAAACCATGCATATTGCCGATGTGTTGGCGAGTGGGTGGTAGAAAGTTTTACTATCATGGCAAAGAACAAAAAACAAAAATACCAGCAGCAGCCCGCCTCAAAACCTGAGGTAAAGAAGAGTGCAAAGGCTAACAATTCGGCGGCTAACCCCCTACTTAAATACCTGCTGCCATTGGGTGTGGTGGTGGTTACTTTTATTGCGTTTTATCCGGCTCTCAAAAATCTATTTGTTAACTGGGATGACCCTGGGTACATCACCCAAAATGGCATCATACAACACATCAGTCTCAAGAGTTTTTTTAGCGATAATAAATACCAGATGGGGAACTTCCACCCACTCACCATGTTGAGCTATGCCATTGAGTATTCATTCGTAAAACTCAGCCCTAAACTTTACCATTTTGATAGCATTGCCATCCATTGCCTCACTACGCTTTTGGCTTTTTGGTTTACCAAAAAGCTTACAAAAAATAACACTATTGCAGCCATTACTGCTGTGCTTTTTGGCATACACACCATGCATGTGGAGTCTGTGGCGTGGGTATCTGAAAGGAAGGATGTAATGTTTGGGTTTTTCTTTATGGCAGCTATGGTTGCCTCTCTTTTTTATAGAGAAAAAACGGATGGCAAACAATGGATTTATTATGCTTTAATCATTGTTTTATTTGTGTGCTCTTTACTCAGCAAAGCGGTGGCAGTGCCATTGCCCGTTGTACTTTTATTGATAGATTATTATCAAAGAAGAAAACTAAATGCAGCTTTATTTTTGGAGAAGATTCCTTTCTTTATTCTCTCTTTAATTTTTGGATATATTGCCATAGTTGCACAAAAAAGTTTTGCGGCAATAGAGTTAGGCGATAAAGATTTTACCTATACTTTTATTGAAAGAATTTTCCTTGCGTCCTTTGCGCTTTTCACCTATTTATGGAAGGCCGTTCTCCCCATTAATCTCTCTTGTTTTTATCCTTATCCATTAAAAGAAGGCAGTAGTTTACCCCTAGAATATTATTTTTATCTCCCCTTAATTTTGGGCTTAGGATTTTTGGTTTGGCAGTTTGGGCGGAAGAATAGAGATGTAATTTTTGGACTGGGATTCTTCTTGGTTACCATTGCGCTTTTGCTGCAATTGCTACCTGTGGGTAGTGCTATAGTGGCGGATAGATACGCCTACCTTGGTTACTTTGGTTTGTGCTTTTCGGCAGGATGGTTTGTTAATAATTTGCTTGAATCTCAACCCCAAATGCGAATGGTTTATCTGGGTGTATTGATAGCCTATTGCGGCTTTATCACCTACCTAACTATGGAACGCTGCAAAGTGTGGAAGGACACCATTGCCCTTTGGACGGACTGCATTGAGAAGTACCCAAAACTCCCCCACGCATGGAATAATTTAGGCTTTGAGTATTACGAAAAAGATTCGTTTGATAAAGCACTCCCACTCTTTAATAAAGCCATTGAGATGAACCCTAATTTCAATAAACCCTATGTAAACCGCGCTGAGATTTACCGCAAATTTGGGCAGCAGTTTCAGTCACAAAATAACATTCCAAAGGCAATAGAACAATTCAACCTTGCAGAGAAAAGTTTTAACAAAGCATTGGAAATTGACCCTGAAACTTATGAAGGTTATTTGGGCAGAGCCATCCTATATAGTATCCTGCAAAAAATACCGGAAGCAGGGAAAGATTTCCGCAGAGCACTTAGCATAAAACCTATCTTCCCAGAGGCGCATTGCAGCTTTGGAAATTATTATGATATGACGGGGAATTACGACTCAGCCCTATACCAATATGGGCTTGCCATTGAGCAAAAACCCGAGTTCTTTGATGCCTACTCAAACAAAGCAAAAGCACAATTCAGAAAAAAGCAATTCAAAGAAGCAATCCCTGATTTGGATAATTGCATCCGCATAAAACCTGAGGCAGGTGAGCCCTATTATTACCGAAGCCTTTGCCATTACCAATTAGGTGATAAGCAAGCCGCATTGAATGATGCACAGCTTGCACAAGCCAATGGCTTTGGGGTTGACCCGAAATATCTGGAGCAGTTGCGGTAAAAGTATTTTATTATTCGCCTTCCAACTTCAAATTTCAAATTTTAAACTTCAAACTAACATTAGCTTTGCGCTACAATAAATACCTAACTACAAATGCAAACAAGAATACTTTGGGCGGATGATGAGATTGAATTCTTAAAACCACATATCCTTTTTTTAAGGGAGAAGGGTTATGAGGTTGTGCCTGTAACCAGCGGCACAGAGGCGGTGGAAGTTTGTTCTCAAAGCCATTTTGATATTATCTTTTTAGATGAAAATATGCCGGGCCTTAGTGGGTTGGAGGCATTGAGTCGCATAAAAAATATTAGGCCGGAAGTACCAGTGGTAATGATTACCAAAAGCGAAGAGGAATACCTGATGGAAGATGCCATTGGGGGGCAAATTGCCGACTACCTAATCAAGCCAGTAAATCCCCGGCAGATTTTATCATCCATCAAAAAATTATTAGATAAAAAAGGATTAGTGGATACCGCCGTTACCCGCAACTATCAGCAGGAGTTTATGCGCCTCAGCAATAGAATAAATGACAGGCTCACCCACGAAGAATGGGTAGAGGTGTTTAAAGATTTAGTGTTTTGGGATATGCAATTGGCAAATAGCAGCAGTGAAGGAATGCGTGATGTTTTGGACTCCCAATTCAATGAAGCTAATGGCAACTTCTGCAATTTTGTGATAAAAAATTATACCTCATGGGTTCGCAATATGGATGATGCCCCACTGATGTCCCATACTCTTTTATCCAAGAAGTTAATTCCCCTCCTCAATGAGCCTGACCCAGTTTACGTAATCCTAATTGATAACCTCCGCTACGACCATTGGAAAGCAATTCAGCCTAAAATATCTGAACTGTTTAGAATTAATGAAGACACCTGCTACTATGGCATTTTGCCCACTGCCACCAACTATGCGCGTAACGCAATTTTTGCAGGGATGCTGCCCATAGATATTGAAAAAAGATTCCCAAATTTATGGTTGAATGACGAAGAAGAAGGTGGGAAAAATCTTTGCGAAGATGAGTTTCTGCATGACTTTTTGAAACGCACAAGAAGGGATATAAAAACCTCTTACAACAAAATAACTAACCTTGATGCAGGGCGACATTTGGCGGATAATATCACCAATTTATCCAGCAATAAACTCAATGTAATTATCTACAATTTTGTGGATTTACTAAGCCATGTGCGCACAGAAATGGAAGTAATAAAAGAGTTGGCGGAGGATGAATCCGCTTACCGTTCATTAGCCCTAAGTTGGTTTGAGCACTCCCCTCTTTATGAAATACTGAAACGGATTTCTGAGAGAAAAGCAAACGTTATTATAACTACAGACCATGGCTCTGTGCGGGTGCGCAAACCCACCAAAATTGTTGGAGATAAAAATACAACCACCAACCTCCGCTACAAAAACGGAAAGAATCTCAACTACGAAAAAGGAGAAGTGTTTGAAGTCCGTACCCCTGAAGATGCAGGCTTGCCACGCCAACATGTTAGCTCTAGCTATGCCTTTGCTATTGAAGATTATTTTTTGGTGTACCCCAATAACTTCAATCATTTTGTCAACTTTTATAAGAACACTTTTCAGCATGGCGGGCTCTCAATGGAGGAGATGCTGATACCCATAATTACTATGCAGAGTAAAGAGTAAAGCCTTTGGAAGAATACACCATTTCCAGCCTTGAAGAATTAAGAAATACTGCCGAAGAAATACTTCGCAATCACGCAAAGGTAAGAGTGTTTTTGTTGGAAGGAAATCTGGGTGCTGGCAAAACAGCATTCGCAAAAGAAGCAGCTAAAGTTTTAGGAATAAAGGATGAAGTAAGCAGCCCTACTTTTTCTATCATTAACGAATATAATGGAGATGAAAACACCGTTTTTCATTTTGATTTATACCGCCTAAAAACCACTGATGATTTATACCAAATTGGTTTTGAAGAATACCTTGATAAGCCCGGCTATAAATTTATTGAGTGGCCGGAAATTGCAAAGCCAATTCTTTTTGGTGAAGTGATAGAAATTAGATTTGAGATTTTGGTAGATGGAGATAGGAAGATAAAGACTCAAAAGAAATTATATTAAGGCTTCGGCAAGCTCAGCCTGACAGTCCATACATTTGTCACCCTGAGCTTGCCGAAGGGCTATTACTAAAAAGTATTAACCACATAAATTTTTGGATTGATAAATATTTGTACTTTTACACCATCAAACAAAAATCTAAAACATCAAACACATGAAAAACATCTACAAAATTTTATTGATTGCATTTGTTGCATTCGGCTTTAACCAAAGCCTGAAAGCACAGTATTGCTACCACACTTATAGCACAGGTTGCAGCAGTGGTGATTCCCTTTCCTGGTTTCAGGTAGGTAGTTTTATTCATACCTCCGGGTGTGATACTTCATCCAAAGCAATAGCAGGATATGACAGCAGCGGACTTTTATTAACCATCCCTCTTATCCGTGGAAATGCTTATCAAGTAATTGCAAGTGTTGGTGCCGGAGGTGGCGCATCAACCAATATGAATTTTGCGGTTTTTATTGATTACAACCACGATGGAGATTTTGATGAGGCAAACGAAATAGTAATTGTAGATAACAACAGAACTGATAGTTTAAATGTTTTCTTTACTGTTCCAGCTTATGTAAAAGCAGGGAAAACACGCCTTAGAATTGTTACAGCCCAGAGTACCACAGTAAATTATTTAGATACCACAGCGCCTTGCAATAGCAGCTTCACCAATGGAGAAACAGAAGACTATACAGTGGACATAAAATCACCTCATAAAGATGCACAGGTAACAGCCATTCTTTCACCATTCAATTATTCATGCGCAACTCCCAGCCAGACTGTTGCGGTAATTGTTCGCAACACTGGATTGGATACTTTAAAGAATCCTATTATTGGATTAAAAGTTACAGGAGGTGCCACAGGTACCTATACTGATACCCTAACAAAAAATCTTGCCTATGGGCAGCAGGATACTTTACTCTTTACACCTACAATTAATACTAGTGCCGGGGGTGTTTTTAACCTTTGGTCATACTCAACTTTGGTAGGTGATACTGATAAAAGTAACGATACTTTTTCATTAAGCGCATTGATATATTCTGTTCCTGCCACTCCTAAAGTTACCAATGGCTTTGATTGTAAACCTAACACCGCACTCACGATTTCAGCCATTTCTTCTACCGCAAAAACCAAAACCTATTGGTATGCTTCTTCAACTTCTGATACTTTGCTTGCAGTAGGAGATACTTTTATTACTCCTAAACTTTTGGCTTCAAAAAAATATTTTGTTGAAAGCCAGTATGAATTATTAGATACTCTTGGGACCAACTTCGTTGGTGGCAGAGTAAATAACGGGAACATGTTTGATGTGGTTGCAAAATCTACAGTAACTATTGATAGCTTTGATGTAGCAACCACAAGTACTACCTCTGTTGTAGTGGAAATTTATTACAAAACCGGAACCTATATAGGTTATGAAACTAGCCCAAAAGCATGGAAATTATTAGGCTCCAAAACCGTTACGGGTGCTGGAACCAGCAACCCAACAATGGTAAAAATTGGCAATCTGCATTTAACTGCGGGCACAAGATATGGACTTTATGTTCGCTACAACACCAATGTGGCTTCTTATGATTTTGGCTCAAATCATTATGTGGGTAAAGATATGGACATTATTACAGGCTGTTCATTAGGTGGGAAATTTTCAGCTGGTACAACATCAATAGTACCAGTGCGGAATTGGAATGGCAGACTTTATTACCATATCAAAACTTGCCCAAGTGCAAGGGTGGCTGTAAATGCTACCATCAGCAAAGTGAAAAATAATTTGAAATTTAATTCTTCATGCATTGGTTCTCCAGTAAGTTTTTATGATTCTTCTGCCTTAGGTCTTAACTCCGGAACCATCACTTCTAGGAATTGGACTTTTGGTGACCCAACCACAGGAAGTGCAAATAAAGATACTGGCGTGGTAACAAAGCATACCTTCTCTGGCGCAGGAACATTTGTTGTAAAAATTGTCTATACCACATCAATGGGTTGTAAAGATTCAATTACAAAATCGGTAAGTGTTACTAAGCCTGCTACAGCCGGATTTAAGATTACTAAATCCTCAATTTGCTTAGGAGATTCTGCTAAATTTACAAATACTTCTACAGGCACAGGCACTCTCACTTACAAATGGGATTTTGGGGATGGCAATTCTGCCACCAGTACAAACGCCTCTAATATTTATGTTAAATCAGGCTCTTACAAAGTTATACTTTCAGCAGGTTCAGGGACCTGCTTTGATTATGACACCCAAAGCATAACGGTAAATGCTTTACCTATTGTTAAACTAACTGCAAAAGGTTGCGGTAATGATTACACGGCCACACTTACACCAAGTGGTGGTTTAGTTAATTGGGGTGATACAACTACCACATCAACAAAACTTAATCATACTTATGCGACTGGCGGTACTTATCTAATTACTGGATTCTACACTGACGCCACAACAGGTTGCAGAGGTATGGATACTTTAACGATTACAACTCAGGCAAAGCCTAAAGCAAATTTCTTCTATAAGGATTCTGTTTGCCAAGGCACACCAGTAATGTTTACAAATGTTTCTATAGGCAGTACCCTTACTTACCTTTGGAGTTTTGGCGATGGCAACAGTGGTACTACAAAAGACAGTACATACTCTTACCCTTCTTTCGGCGTTTATACCGTGAAATTAGTTTCTACAAATAGTGCTGGCTGCGCTGATTCAATAACAAAAACACTGAGAATTTTCCCTAACCCAGATGCCACTTTTACCTATGTTAAAAAAGGTTTGCATATAGTTGTAAAAGCCACTGATACCACACAAACAAAATATGATTGGAACTTTGGTGATGCATCTACAGGAAGTGGGTTTGCAACCTCACACACCTATGCAAAAGATGGCACTTATAAAGTAAACCTAAAGGTAGAGTCAAAAGACAATTGCAGCGATACAACCTCACAATCTGTAACCGTAATTATGACTAGCATAGCCCAAGCCGGAAATCAATTTGGAGTGTCAACCTTCCCAAATCCTTTTAAAGAAAACACAACACTTTCTTATTCACTTACCCAATCAGAGAATGTAAAAATATCCATTACTGATATTGCAGGTAAAAACATGGGCGAGGTTTATAACGGAAGGCAGGATGCAGGTTCTCATTCTCATCAACTCTTAGCAAATAATAAGGTCTTGAATGCTGGAATTTATTTCATCAAAATACAAATAGGAGATGCCACCATTAATAAACAGGTGGTCATCCTCAAATAAACAATCACAACCTATGTCAATCACAGAAAGCCTCCCGAAATTCGGGAGGCTTTCTGCTTTTTATGGTGTTTAAGTCTTGATGGAAATTCAGAATTAAAGAGTCTTCAACCCATCACCCTTTACATAGTTTTTATAAACTTCTGCAAAGAAAACAGAGAAGCCAATGGTTACCCATGGGGCTTGCAAATCGCTGGTTCCATCTATAAAACCAAACGGAACAAAGCGGTAACCAACACTGGCGCCAATGCCTACCACATCACGGATTTTATAGGTGGCATTTACAAAAGGCTCTAACAAAAAAACATTGTGTTGATTTCTTCTATCCGTATTTACGACATTATAAACAGTGCCTGCGCCGGGCATTAGTCCGCTGCTAAGTTTCCATTTTTTGGTATCAAAAAAATGGTATTCTGCGTACACAGAACCATAGTAAAAGTGCAGTCTGCCGCTAACTGGATTTCCATTAACTATTATGTCTTCATCCAAATCTTTTGGAAGCCATGCGTATGCAATTCCTGTAGAAAATTTGTCATTAAAAATAACTCCTGCCCTAAACCCTGTAAGCGAAACAGGATGTTTGCGAAGACGGGTGTTTACACCAATAATAGAGAGGTCGGGTTCCGGATTAGTAAAAGTTATTTTAGTGATTTGCGCACTGCACACGCCACAGTAAATTGTGAAAAAGCAAATGAGAATTTTATGAAATCCATTATTGCCCATCACGCATTCTCTGAACTGTTATTTCTGGGTTGGCTAACTTAATGGCAACATAAGGGAATTGGGCGTCCTTCCTTTTTAAATAGAAAAAACAGTTGCTATCAAACCTTATTGTTTTGGTTTCCTTTTTATCAGCAAAAGGGGAAAGAGGTTTTCTGCCAGTAGTTTTTATTTTGAGTCTATCCTCAATATGGTTATACTTTTTTTCTGTTGAAAAATACTCAGAGAGTTCCGCTGAGGTATATGTTTTTTCAAGATAAAAATCAATGCCCGGCAAAATGATTTTGTAAGTGGTATTGGCAATAAAATTAGCAGGCGCTATTAGGGTACTTATCTTTTTGAAAGCAGTAGTTAAATCTTCTTCATTTCCGTTATACCAAAATGCTTCATCGTTATTGTCGGTTTTGGTTTTAAGCAGAATATCATTTTCCAATTTATAAATCCAGATGGAGTCCTTAGAACTTTCATCCAATGCAGCAGGGTCATAGAGCAGGCTTTTAATTTTTTTGCCATGAAATTTTAGCATATCCTGGGTTTCAATAAAGCCTGGTGGCAACTGTACATTCCTGAAAACATAACTAAAAAGCAAAGCATCATTCTTCTTAATATTTTTGAACTCCACAGGTGGATGGTTAGGAAACTTAGTGCGCAGTTCCGCAGTTATTTTTTCGTTATTGATATCATTAAACACCCCTGAATAAGTAACAGAAATATTGGAAGGCAAAGTGGTTTTTATTTCATTCATCCCACCAAATTGTGCTGGTGCACCTGCATTTACAAGGGCTAACATCATCCCTGCATTAAACACTAAATTTTTATCAGCAGAGGGTTGGTAAGGATGGGGTTTTAGGATGGTATTTTTAAGGGTGTCTGCATCTGCAGTAAAGCCACCACCAAGCCTGCCAAACTGTGAGTAATAATACATGGAGTAAAAAATAACAAAGGAAACGGAGGCTACCGAAAGGTAGATAAAAGCTTTTCTCATGAGGGATTATTCATCACCGTTTTCAGTAGCGGGATGGTAGGTAATTTTTATTCTGTTAATTTTTTTCTTGTCCGCGGATTCAATCTTAAAACTAAAATTTTGGTAAGATACTATCTCTCCTATTTTAGGTATTTCGCCTTTAAGTTCTACCACCATTCCGCCAATGGTTTCCACCTCTCCACGTATTTTCTCAAAGGTATCTTCCTCAAGGCTCATTACTTTTATAACATCGCTAAGGGAAGTCTTTCCGGTAAAAATAAAATTGTTGTCATCAAGGCGGCTATAGAAAATTTCATCATCATCAAACTCATCACTTATGTCACCAACAATTTCTTCTAAAATATCCTCTAAAGTAATAATTCCTTGTGTGCCGCCATACTCATCCACCACTACGGCCATATGTATTTTTTCAGTTTTAAATTCCTGCAAAAGGTCATCAATCATTTTGCTTTCCGGCACAAACATGGGCTTGCGGATAAGGCTTTGCCATTCAAAATTTTCTTTGTTAGAGAGGTGTGGAATTAAATCTTTGATGTAAAGAATTCCTACCACTTCATCCAACCTTTCTTTATAAACCGGCAGGCGTGAGTACCTATTCTCATTAATGTTTTTCAAGAGCTCTTCAAAGGGAGTTTCAATATCATGCGCCACAATATCAATCCTTGAAGTCATGATTTGTTTTACATTGGTAGTGCTGAAACTGATAACCCCTTTCAGTATTTTCTTTTCGTGGAGTGTGGTTTTATCATCCGAGGTAATTTCTATAGCATGGCGTATTTCATCAATCTTTAAATCATGACCACGGCTATCAATTCTTTTTTCAATTACTTTGGTTGCCTGAATCATTACAAAAGAAATAGGATACAAGATTTTATTGAGGATAAACATTGGGTACGCCATCACTGTTGCAAACTGGCGGTTATAATGTGCAGCATACACTTTTGGCGTTACCTCACCCAACAAAACAAGGGTAAAGGTTACGGTTACTATCTCAATAAAAAACCTAAGATTTTTTGCTGATTCGGAATCTCCAGGCAACACCGAATGCATAAAGTCTGCAGCCAAAATTGCTACAGCAATATTCACCAACGTATTAATAATAAGGATGGAAGCAAGCAACTCCTTAGGCTTCTCAAGCAGTTGAATAATGGTTTTATGAAAAGGATGTTTGCTTTCTTGCAGCTCAATCAAGTCTTTATTTTTTAAAGAAAAAAACGCAGACTCAGACCCTGAAATTGCCGCAGCAATCAGTATCAGCAAAAAGATAACGCCTATCTCAACAAGATTCCCTGCTGAAAAATTAGATAATAGAATAATAGCAGCCGGAGGTATCCCCGGCTCACTTGCAATTATGCCCAATTAAATGTTGATTGGTTCATACTAAAATGGGAGGTCATCGCTTCCCATTTGTTGGGTTGCCTCAGTTACATCTTGATGAACCGGTGCAGGTGCTTGTTGTTGGTTACTGTTGGAGTAATTATTTCCACCGCCATTGCTTCCGCTGTTTGCGCCATCTTCTTTCTTGCCAAGCATTTGAAGTTGTTCAGCAACTATCTCAGTAAAATATCTTTTTACGCCATCTTTATCATCATAAGTACGGCTGGTGATTTTCCCTTCAATATAAACTTGCTTCCCTTTCTGAAGATATTTTTCAGCAACGATAGCAAGCCCTCTCCAGGCAACTATGTTATGCCATTCGGTTTTGTCTTGACGGTTGCCATCTTTATCTTTATAACTTTCTGTGGTTGCAAGAGAGAATGTTGCTACTGGCACATTGTCCATTACATACTTAATTTCTGGGTCTTTACCCAAATTGCCTACAAGGATTACTTTGTTTACACTCATGTCTGTTTATTTTTAATTAGCCGTTAAAATTACAACAATTTACAAAACCGCAAAATCTTTTAAAAAATTCTCAATGGGTTTGGGTAGCGGATAGTCTTTTAATTTTGTAAAGGGTACAAAGATATAATCTCCTTTAATCTGTTCCCTGATACTTTTTAACTCAATTTTATAGAAACTGATTTCCAGCGTTTGGTGGGTGAGTTTGTGGGTTATTTTTTTCAGATTATTTTTTTTAAGAGTCGTTAAATCCAAATCAAGGCTTTGAAAAATTTTCACCTTCCCCCCTTCATTTTCTTCTAAAGGGAAATCATACAACCCCTGCCAAATATCTCCCGCTTCCCGCTTTTTTAGGATAAGATTTTTCGCATCATGTATAAATAGATAGTGTAGATATCTTGTCCGAACTTTTAGTTTTTTTAGTTTGATGGGGAGGATTTCTGTGAGGTTATTCTCCTTCGCTTTGCAAAATCTATTGATAGGGCATTCCTCACATTTAGGGTTTTGAGGTGTACAAATCATAGCGCCCAATTCCATCATTGCCTCATTAAAATCTCCAGGGTTCTTTTTATCAAGTAAGGAGTTTGCCAATATAGAATAATGCTTTTCAGCCCCATTTTCATTGATGGGAATTTCATCCTCATAAAGGCGGGAGAGTACACGGTAAACATTGCCATCCAGCACCGCCACGGGTTTATTATAGGAAATAGAAGCAATGGCCGCAGCGGTATAATTCCCAACCCCTTTTAGTTTTTTTAGCTCCTCAAATTCTTCTGGAAAGCTTGCATTATAATTTTCAACAATATCCTTTGCAGCAGTATGGAGATTCCTTGCTCTTGAATAATAACCCAACCCTTGCCACAGCTTAAGCACCTCCTGTTCACTTGCCTTGGCAAGCGCCTCTACATCCGGGAAAGCAGAGATAAATTTAAGATAATAAGGCATCCCTTGGGCCACTCTTGTCTGCTGAAGAATGATTTCTGAGAGCCAGATTTTGTAGGCATCTTTTTGCCCCCGCCAAAGGAAATCCCTTTTTTCTGCCCTGAACCAGCGCAAAATTTCCGTCTGTATATTTTTAATTATCAAGGGTTTCAAAACAATCAGCAAAAATAAACTATTTATATAAAGATTAATAATATAAATTTGCATGTTACAAAACCTAACTAAAACACTAACCAACTAAATTTTAACAACGTGACTAAAGCAGATGTAGTTTCAGAAATCGCAGCAAAAACTGGTACTGATAAAAGTACCGTTTCTGATGTTGTAGAAAGTTTCTTTACCGTCCTAAAAGACAACATGGGTAAAGGAACCAATGTTTACTTCCGTGGCTTTGGTAGCTTTATCGTGAAAAAAAGAGCACGTAAAGTAGCCAGAAACATTGCGAAGAACACCTCTCTTATCATTGAGCCACACTATGTGCCGGCATTTAAACCTGCCAAAACATTTGTGGAAAATGTAAAGAAAAAAGTAAAAAAGAAGTAAAACTCTTTAAAGAACCAAAAAATGCAATCAGCCCGAATTAAGCAATTAGCTTTATTTCTACTTGCCATTGGGTTGGTTGCATTTTTATTTATTAATGGCAGAAATAACTCTTCTGCCTTAGTGAATGAAAAACCATCATCTATTAAAAAAGATGATGACCTAAAACAAGGTTTTGACTTTGCCATGTTTGAAAAAGACGTGAAAAGAAAACTCGGCAAAAACGAAATTGAAGAGATTAATAACTTAGAAAAAAACCTAACAGATAATAAGAATTTGCTAGCCCTTGCTGAAAAATATGATAAATTAGAGAAACCTGTTTTGGCAGGTTATTACTATTTTCAATTGGCGGGCAAAGCAAAATCAAATGCTGATTACTGGCAAAAGGCAGGGAAGAAATTCTTTGAAAGTGCTAGCCAATTCAGTGATTCATTAACCTTTATTTACCTTGCCGGGCTATCCACTAAATCTTATGAAAAATCTTTGGAGATAGCACCTAATAACCTTGATGCAAAAGCTGATTTAGCGGTAAATTATATTGAAGCCAGCCCAGACCCCATGAAAGGCGTTGGCTTACTGCGCAGCATTATACAAACAGACTCCATGAATAAAAAAGCCATTATGTATCTTGGCTTTTTCTCCATGAAATCAAAACAATACCCTAAAGCTATTAAACGCTTTGAAAAACTAGTAGATATTGACCCTAACTATCCCTATTACCTCCGCTATTTGGCTGAGGCATACATAGCAGGTGGCAGAAAAGAAGATGCAATAAAGACATTGCAAACTTATAAAACCAAGGTGCATGATAAGCGCCTATTGGATGAAGCAGATAAAGTAATTAATAACATAAAATAAATACGAAGGATATGCCTTGCGGAAAAAAAAGAAAACGTCATAAAATCTCTACGCATAAGCGTAAAAAAAGACTTAGAAAAAATAGACATAAAAAGAAGAAATAACCCTTTGATGGGCTGCTAAAGCAGCCTTTGGTTAGTTGTTTTAGAAACCTCTCTGCCAGGAGAACCCGTTTCACCTTAAACTTCTTTTAATCATTTGTCAAAAGAACTTATAATTCAAACTTCCCCTGAGGGGGCAGAGATTGCTTTGCTTCAAGATAAGCGCCTGATTGAGCTTCACCACGATAATGTGGATGAAGACTTTTTGGTGGGCGATATTTATTTGGGCAAAGTAAGAAAGCTCATTCCCGGGCTCAATGCTGCTTTTGTGGATATTGGGCATGAGAAAGATGCCTTCCTCCATTACCATGACCTTGGCCCTAACCTACCCTCCCTACTTAAGTTTGGGGATTCTATTAAAAAAAGTGGGCAGATACAAACCTATGTGGATGTATTCCGTAACCTGCCAACTATTAATAAGAATGGGAAGATAGAAGATGCCCTAGAAACAGGTCAGCAGATAATAGTGCAGATTGTTAAAGAACCCATCTCCACCAAAGGGCCTCGACTTACTTCGGAAATTAGTGTGCCGGGTAGGTTTTTTATTCTTATTCCTTTCTCTGAGACTATCTCTTTCTCCAAAAAAATAAAAACAAAAGAAGAGAGAGACCGCCTCAAACGCATTATCCTTGAGTTAAAACCTAAGAACTTTGGGCTCATTGCCCGCACCAATGCAGAGGGCGTGAGTGATGAGGAACTCAGAGCAGATTTTGAAAAACTAATTAATGATTGGGCGGGTATTGTAAAAGCCCTTGCCACTGGCAAAGCCAAGCTTTATAGTGAAGCGGTGAAAACCGAATCCATATTGCGGGATATCCTCAACGCTAGCTTTGAAAAGATTACCGTGGATAACCCCACCATCTATAAGCGCATTAAAACTTTTGTGCAAAGTATCTCCCCTGGGCAGGAGGATATTGTGAAATATTATAAGGGTGATAAACCCGTTTTTGAGGCACTGGAAGTGGATAAACAGATTCGCAGCCTCTTCAATAAAATTGTGAATTTGGGTGGTGGCTCTTACCTGATTGTTGAGCATACCGAGGCAATGCATGTGATAGATGTGAACAGTGGTAGCAAAAAAGGCAAAACCGCCAACCAAGAAGATACAGCACTAAAGATAAACCTTGAAGCCATTGATGAAATTGCCCGCCAACTACGGTTGCGGGATATGGGCGGTATTATAGTAATAGATTTTATTGATGTGAAATCTGCCGCCAATAAAAAGCTGGTGTATGAAAAAATGCGTGAAGCTATGACCGCAGACCGCGCCAAACACACCATCCTCCAGCTCACAAAATTTGGGTTGATGCAGATTACCCGCCAGCGTGTGCGCCCAGAGATAAATATGGAGGCATCAGAGCCATGTGAGGTGTGCAACGGCACCGGTGTGGTACCTAAAGGAGTGCCTATTAATGAAGAATTAGAAAACCGCATCACCCAGATGATAATGGAAAAAGGCCTTAAACGGCTTACCGTAAAACTCAACCCACTATTGCAGGCATATTTCACCAAAGGCATTATTAGCCGCAGGCTAAAATGGCTACTGGATTACCGCTGCAACGTAAAGCTGATAGCAGTGGAAGGTATGCTACTAAATCAGTATGAGTTTGAGTAAGTAGAAAATATCAATTTGAGGTATGATATATAGACCTCCAAGTTTTTGAAAACCTTGGAGGTTTTTTATTTATTATTAGACATACTATTTTTATTGTTTGATACTTTTATTTTTTTATTTGAAATGATTAATTTTTACTTTGAGATTTTTTTTATTTTTATTGATGCAACTAAATAAATATTAGACACATTTTTTTATTACATTGATATAATTAATTATTACATTTAACTTTTTATATTTTTATTTGACGAAGTTAATTTTTTGTTTGACATATTATTTTCTACCTAAATTTTTCATCAAACAAAAATTTTATTATATTTGCCTAAATTTTTATTATCACCAATAGTAATTTTTATGAAGCAAAATATAAAAAGAAAATACCTGCTTAAAGATACTGAATTGCATACTAAAGCATCTTTATTTCATAGTTGTTTGGTAACTTACCTTACTGAATTTAGTTCTCGTTTTCTATTTATTAATCAACAATATATTGATGATTTTGAACAACTTATTGAATCATGTAGAAAATATCCTCATGATTCTGGTAATATAGCTGACGGAAGAGTATATACAGGTGAGGTTAAGCAACTCATAAAGCTTGCAAAAGATAAAATTAGTGAGGTAAAAGCCTATGCAAAGATAATATATCCATCTGAGGATATTAATGCTAATATCTATAACGCCAAAAAATTTCAGGAGGCAGCGGCAAACGTATCTAAGCTGTATGATTTGCTACTTCATGTGCATAATTTTGTTACCTCAGATGCCCGCAAGCCTGATTTTTTAGCCAAAGGCTATACCCAAACGGATATGGATGCCCTCCTAACAACTGCGGAGGAACTCAGTGCCCAAAACACTATATCTGTAGCTGGCAAAACGGATAGGCAAACGGATACGCAAACCCGAATTGAGTTGCATAATCAGGTGTATGACCAGCTGAAAGTGATTAGAATTTGCGCCAAAGTGGTTTTTAGAACAAATAGGGCGGTTTATAATTTATTCAACCTCAAAAAAGAGAGAAACCCTGTACCCACAACTATAGAGGTACTTGTAAATGCAGCACAAACCAATGCCAAACTAAAGGGCGCTACCATCACTATTGATGGAAAAAAAACGTATGCCCCCAAAACCACTGCCCGCACCGGCAAAGTGAAATTTTTGATTGTAAAAGCCTCCCCTACTGTAAATATCAAGGTCATTCACCCTGATTATCCCCCCTATATTCTCACCGCCCAAAAGCTAAAACTGAAGAAGAAGAATGTGGTGAAAGTGGTGATGGGAGGTTGAGAATTAATAATTAAAAATGAAAAATGAAAAAAAAGCTGTCATTCTGTAAGAATCTTCCCTTGCATAAGAACTACAGTGCTATTAATAGGGAGGGTTCTTACAGAATGACAGTAGCTTTTCAGTTCTTAAAGAAGAAAGTTAATGGCTTTATTCCTTGCCGTCCCCATTTATGGGACGGCAAGGAAGGCGCGCTACTTATATTCATAAATAGTTGTAGTTACTGTCGGGGTTACATTACCTCCCATGTGATGACAAGGTGTATAGCTTTCTACTTTTTTTGTAACATAGTTATTTGCATTTAGCTCATAGGTAAAATTTGAAGAAGCAGTTACACTTGAAGGTCCGCAAGGACAACCATTGGCATAGGAACCTCCAGAAGCTAAGTTATTATTTGCCTTACCAAGTAATCCATTATTAAATCCTAAATCAATCTTGTTTATTAAACTAGTAAAAGTGTAATAATTGCGGCACATAGAATTGAAGGTTACCTCAGTAATATTATTGTTATTCATTACTTGTGAAACAGTTTGTTTCCCTGTATCCAAAATTGTTTTTGATAGAAACCCATTAGTGTAATAGTAAGTATAAGAATGAACGGGAAATAACTTCCCATTTTTATCAAAATCAGAATCAATCATTGCCTTTGCATAGCCATTAGCACCCATTTTATAAGTAGAAACAGAAATAATTTTATTTGAACTATCTGTTTTAACTTCCCTGATTACTGAATCTTTTGTATAAAAATTAACTGTAAAATCAAGACCACTTTTTAAAAAATGTTGATAATAAAGAATAGTGTCATTAGATAATTTCAAAACATATTTTTCATCAAAGTAGGTCACATCTGGTGTGGTTGGGATTAAATCAGCGGTTGATTTTTTCTTGCAGTTAAATGTAATTATTACCAAAATAAAAACAGCAATTCTGGCAACTATAGTAGCTAAACTAGCAAAAGTTTTTTTCTTCTCCATCCAACAAATCTAACTTTCTTTTTTCACTTTCAAATTGCCACATTTTCAAATTCTCAAATTGTTCTAATAACTGCCAACTGCTAACTAATTTTGCATAAATTTTTATGGCAATGGAAACAGCGGAGCTAACAAACAGCAGCATCACTTTAGAGGAGTTTAAAAAAACGGTGTTGGATGATTATAAACTGGGTATGGAGAGCCGCCATGCCTCTTTGTTGGGCAGAAAAGAGGTGCTTACCGGCAAGGCTAAGTTTGGCATTTTTGGGGATGGGAAAGAGGTGGCGCAAATTGCCATGGCTAAGGCTTTTAAAAACGGGGATTTCCGCAGCGGCTACTACCGCGACCAAACTTTTATGTTTGCCATTGGTGAGAGTGATGTAAAAAAATTCTTTGCGCAGCTATATGCTGATACGGATATTAATAATGAGCCGGCATCTGGCGGCAGGCAGATGAATGGGCATTTTGCTACCCGAAGTCTGGATGAAAATGGCGACTGGAAAAACCTGATGGAAATTAAAAATTCCAGTGCTGATATATCACCTACGGCAAGCCAAATGTTGCGGTTGGTGGGTTTGGCGTATGCCTCCAAACTTTATAGAAATAACCCTGATTTACATCAGTATAATACCTTCAGTAACCAAGGGAATGAGGTGGCATTTGGCACTATTGGTAATGCCTCTACAGCAGAAGGGATTTTCTGGGAAAGCATCAACGCCGCAGGTGTGTTGATGGTGCCTATGGCAGTATCTATTTGGGATGATGGCTATGGGATTTCAGTGCCTAATAAGTATCAGGTTACTAAGCAGGATTTATCAGAAATACTTAGCGGCTTTGCCTATAATGAGGAGAAAGAAGGGGGGTATCAAATCCTCAGCGCCAACGGTTGGGACTACCCTGCTTTGGTAAAAATGTATAATGATGGAATTAATATTTGCCGGGAAAATCATCGCCCTACAATTTTTCATGTTAAGGAATTAACCCAGCCACAGGGGCACTCTACTTCCGGCTCTCATGAGAGGTACAAAAGCAAAGAAAGGCTGGCTTGGGAAGAGGAGTTTGATTGCCTAAAACAAATGCGCAAATGGATGATTGAATCTACTATTTCTACCGATGAAGAGTTGGATGAAATAGAGAAAAATGCCAAAGACTATGTGCGCAAAATGCAAAAAGAGGCGCTGGAAGATTTCCTTTCTTCTATCAAAAAAACAAGGGAAGAGTTGAGTGGATATTTGGAGGAAGCTGCTGCTCAAAGCAATTTATCAGAAAGTATTTTAGCCATTAATCAATCCATGAAAACCTCATTGGATGTTGATAAAAAAACACAGGCAAAAGCGGCTTGGGAGTTCCTCAGAATTACCAAAGATGAAAACTTAGAAGCCAAAGCAAAAGTGATAGAATGGCGGAAAAATATCTTCCAGAATTCCTTTGAAGATTATAATGATAAACTCTATTCTGGCAATGCCTTAAAGGTTGCTGAGGTGCTACCCCAATACGCCGATGATGCTGCCATAGTGGATGGCAGAGAGGTGCTTGTTGCCTTCTTTGAACAGGCATTTGCCAACAACCCCCGCATCTTTGCTTTTGGCGAAGATGTAGGCAAAATTGGAGATGTAAATCAGGGATTGGCAGGCATGCAGGAGAAGTTTGGGGAGTTAAGGATTACAGATACTGGCATCCGCGAAGCAAGTATTGTTGGGCAAGGGATTGGTGCTGCTATGCGTGGTTTGCGCCCCATTGCCGAAATACAATATCTGGATTACTTGCTGTATGGATTACAAATTTTGAGTGATGATTTATCAACCCTTTATTACCGAACCAAGGGCGGACAAAAAGCACCTTTGATTATTAGAACCAGAGGGCATAGGCTGGAGGGAGTTTGGCATTCAGGCTCACCCATGGGTATGATAATTCATGCGCTAAGGGGGATGTATGTTTGCGTGCCACGCAGCATGACCCAAGCAGCAAGATTTTATAATACCCTCCTAAATTCAGATGAACCCGGGTTAATTATAGAACGCTTAAATGCTTACCGTATCAAAGAAAAAATGCCATCCAACCTTGGCGAAATGTATATGCCCCTTGGCGTACCCGAAACTATAGTTGAAGGGAAGGACGTGACTATAGTTACCTATGGCCCATGTGTAGATATTGCTGCGGAAGCCATCACCAAACTTAATGAAACAGGTATTTCTGTAGAATTAATTGATGTGCAAACGCTACTGCCTTTTGATGTAAATCACAGCATAGTAAACTCAATAAAGAAAACCAACCGCATCCTCTTTCTTGATGAAGATGTGCCGGGTGGGGCAACTTCATATATGATGCAGCAAGTTTTAGAAGTACAAGGTGGCTATGCCTTTTTAGACTCACAACCTAAAACACTTACCTCGCATGCCCACCGCCCTGCCTATGGCTCTGATGGTGATTATTTCTCAAAACCTAATGCTGAGGATATTTACAACATCGTTTATCAAATGATGAATGAGAGTAATCCTCAAAGGTTTCCATTATTTTTGTAAAAGTTAGTTCCCTCTATTGAAAATTATGATGAATAAACTTTTTTTCAGGGTAGAGGAATCAATTTTTAGTTTACGTAGTATCTTTGTTCTACTCAGCATAAAAATTTATTAATTAATTTCGCACCCATAGATAAACCTCTACACAATCGCTAAGCTGTTTTTCCCGGTTACTAATCAACACTTATTTAACAAGTGGTTTAACAGTTTAAAAAAAAGGTTTTATGAAGTTAATTAAAAAAATTCTCAGTAAGAGTTATGCACCTAGCTGGCTCATCCTCCAAATTGATTTAGTATTCGTTGCGTTCTCAGTGGTTCTGGCTTATCTGCTAAGGTTCAATTTCAATATTGATAAGCAAGAGTTCTCAGGACTCTTACCAAACATTTTTGCTTTTGTCTCGGTAAGGTTGGTGTTATTTTATTTCACCAAAACTTACCACGGTGTGGTGCGCTATACAAGCACACAGGATGCAAAGCGGATATTTATTTCGCTTACTGCTGGCACCATGATTATTTCGGCAGCAAACGCTGCTTACTACTATAATAACCTTACTGAATTTGTCCCTTTCTCAATTATTATAGGTGAGTATTTTGCCACAGCTTTAATGATGAGTTCTTTCAGACTTTTTGTAAAGATTATTTACTCTGAAATCAAAACATTTGATGTAGAAAAAAAGAATGTGGTGATTTATGGTGCTGGTGAATCTGGGTTGATAACCAAGAGGACAATTGACCATGATAAGGAGAGCCGTAAAAAAATTATTTGCTTTTTTGACGATGACCAAAAGAAATCTGATAAGTCACTTGAGGGAGTAAAAATTTATAATTTTGATGATGATTTTGACCACATTATTAGCAAGTATAAAATTGATGAATTGATTATTGCTATTCAGGATAATATGTCGCGGAAGCGCAAAGAAGAGATTGTAGATAGATGTATTAAAAATCATATACATGTAAAGATTGTACCTTCTGCCAATAGCTGGATTAATGGAGGATTCTCTGCACAACAGATTAAAGATGTAAATATTGAAGACTTGCTGGAACGTGACCCAATACAGCTTAACCAAGAGGAAATTTTAATTCAACTCAGTGATAAAACGATTCTGGTAACAGGTGCTTCTGGTTCTATTGGGAGTGAGTTGGTAAGGCAAATTATCCGGTTCTATCCAAAACAAATTATCCTTGTTGACCAAGCAGAAACACCACTCTATGAATTGGAGTTGGAACTCAAAGAACAAAGCAGTTACATAAATATGATTGCTGTAATTGCTGATGTTACCAATAAGCGCAAGATGGAACAAATCATCAGCAAATACAAGCCTGAAATTATATACCATGCAGCGGCTTATAAGCATGTGCCGTTGATGGAGGATAACCCTATTGAGGCTGTAGTTACCAATATACAAGGCACCAAAAACATGGCTGACCTTGCTATTAAACATCATGTTAAAAAGTTTGTATTTATTTCTACTGATAAGGCTGTAAACCCTACCAATGTGATGGGTGCATCTAAAAGGATTGCGGAGATTTACGTACAATCATTGAATGGCTATTTAAGAAATACCAAGAGTGGGGTAACAAGCTTTATCACAACAAGATTTGGAAATGTACTGGGTTCTAATGGTTCTGTAATCCCAAGATTTAGGAGACAGATAGAAGCCGGTGGACCAGTCACTGTTACTCACCCTGAGATATGCAGATATTTTATGACCATTCCAGAAGCTAGTCAGCTAATACTTGAGGCGGGTATGATGGGAAAGGGCGGAGAAATTTATGTGTTTGATATGGGTGAGCCTGTAAAAATTGTTGACCTTGCAAAGAAGATGATTCACCTATCAGGCTTTAAAGCTGGGCATGATATACAGATTACTTTTACAGGACTAAGACCTGGTGAAAAAATAAAGGAAGAACTCCTCAACAACAAAGAAAAAACACTCCCAACTCATCATGCAAAAATAATGATTGGGAAGGTAAGAGAGTATCCTTTTGAAATGGTTTATAGGGAAATTACTGAACTCCTTGAAATGGCGGAAACAGAAAATGAAACCAGAGTGGTTGCCAAAATGAAAGTGGTAGTTCCTGAGTTTATAAGCAATAATTCTGTGTTTGAAGAATTAGATAAAATGAGCTTGAGTTCAGAATTAAATTTCAACCAATCATATTCAGATAAATAGTTTTTATCTTTGAAGCAAAATTATAAACACATGAAAAAATACACACTGCTATTAGTTCTTTGCGGCTTTGCTTTAACAGCTACAAAATGCAAAAAGAAAGACCCAACACCTACCACTACTACCACCTCTAGTACTACCACAACTACCACTGGGCCTACTTATGTTAATGGTTTTATAATGACCCCAAAGGGAGGAACTGCAATTACCATAGATATGCTAAATGCACAACCGCTTGACTCTGCCTACTATGATAATATTAATTTAGCTAACGAAACCTACGCTAGTTTGTATGATGAATTTGTAAGTTGGAGTGGCAAAACAACGGGGAAAGACACCTTCAATTTACAACTGCATTTTGGTGGCAATAAAGCCGGGACTTATGGGATAAATAATGCTAGCTCTAATGGCACAAGTATTACTCTTGAAATAAAATCAACTGGAGAAAACTACACTTCATTACCTGGTACTGGAAGCATTGTTGTATCTAGTTATGGTGCTATTAAAACTGGTAAAATATCAGGAACATTTACTTGCAAAATGGTGAATGACATTGATACGGCAAAATATTTCATGTTAACCAAAGGTAAATTCTCTAGGTATAGAGGTCAAGATAAAATGTAACTCTTTTTTTAATGAGAAATAAAAGGCGATGAATCTTTCATCGCCTTTTTTGTTTTAGCGCAATTCCATTTTACCTTTGCTAACAATAGAAAATTAAAAATAGATTATGTACGGAGGAGGATATGTTGACCCTAAAGAAAGGATGAATGATACGGTTGTGCAAGACGACCCTGAAAAATTAGCGGCCTTTGAAATGCCTACTGAATATAAACGTCAATTAATCCGCATGATTGAACAACATGCACACTCCGAGATAATTGGTGCATTGCCGGAAGGCACTTGGATTACAAGAGCCCCAGGCTTCAGGCGTAAAATGGCAATTATGGCGAAAGTGCAAGATGAAATTGGGCATGCCCAATTGCTTTATAGCGCAGCCGAAACTTTGGGCAAACCACGTGAAGCCATGCTTAATGATTTGATTTCTGGTAAAAGCAAATACTCAAATGTTTTTAACTATCCGGCAGAAACTTGGGCTGATGTAACTGTAATAGGATTTTTGATTGATGCTGCCGCCATTGTAAATCAAATTGCAAATTCAAAAGGAAGCTACGGCCCATATTGCAGGGCATTGGAAAGAATTTGTTACGAAGAAGCTTTTCATTTAAAACAAGGGCATGATGCTTTTGTTGCGTTAGCGGTGGGTACAAAAGTTCAACGGGAAATGCTACAAGCCGCACTAAACCGTTGGTGGAAACCCATCATGCATTTCTTTGGCCCCTCTGATAAAATTTCAGTGCATACAGAAAAATTGATGAGATGGAAGGTAAAGATGGCAAGCAATGATGATATGCGGAATCAGTTTTTGAGTACCTATGTTCCTAAAATTCAAGAACTGGATTTAACGCTGCCTGACCCCAACCTACGCAAGAATGAAGAAACAAAAGAATGGGAATTTTCTGACCCGGATTGGGATGAATTCTTTAGGGTAATTAATGGTGATGGACCTTGCAATTCAGAACGACTTGCCGTAAGGCGTTGGGCAGAAGAAAAAGGTAGATGGGTACGCCAAGCGGTTAATAAAATCAATGATAGGTATGTGACGCCACATGCTTAAAACTAATTGACTACCTCCCCAATAAAAAATTAATATAGAGCCTTGGGCTAAGGAGTTTTTTCTTTTCGTTTTTGGCATAAATCAATTCGCGGATGAGGGTATTTATCCCTTTTCTGTTTGAGATAAATTTTATTGAATTCAGGATAAAACCATTTAGATATTTGCGATGAATTATGGGGTATGCAAGTTTGCCAAGGGCTAAACTGTTTTCTAATTTTTTGTAAAGAGATTTTTCAAACTCTTCTAAAAATGCTTTTGAAAAATCACCAACCACCAAAGCATCCCTTGCTTTTAGTGCGGCCCTCTTTCCGCTTTCCATTGCCTGCGGAATTCCATTGCCAGTGATAACATCAATCAACCCCGCAGAATCACCAATCACCATAAATCTGTTGCCTGAAATAATGTGATTTTTTAATCCTAAAAAAAGTGGAGAGCCACTATAATTCCCTATTTGCTTTGCCGATTTAAACTTCTCTTTAAGCAGAGGGTTAGATTTTATAAAAGCTTCAAAAGTTTCCCTCATATTAAAATGATGAACATCATTAAGTACCACAAGGTTTGCGTTGCATACGCCATTAGGCAGTGGGGAAATGTAGAATCCTCCAGGCATCAAAGTTTTATCTACAAAAAGCTCTGTGAAAAACTCATTGAAATCTACCCCCTCAAAATAAGCGCGAATGCCAATGGCAAAATGCTTTTTCTGTTCCTGAAACCCAAAGTATTTATCCACTAAAGGCGAGTTAGAGCCACAGGCAGCAATAATAATTTTTGCTCTGATGATTTCATTTTCTTTACTATGAATTTCAATATAATCTTGATGATGAATTACCTCAGTAACCAAAAAGTTTTCTTTCAGTTGAGAGTAATTATTTTTCTTCATTTCATTCACCAAAACCAAATCAAAATCATACCTACTCATGCCATAGCATCCAGGTTCATTTAGGTTGCCATCCAGTGGTAAAAAATCAAACTTAATTGAGTTGCCACCGGTAGGGTAGATATTAGTCCCTATGATTGGCTGGATAAGTTTTTTCTTCCTTAACTCAGCAAGAATATCAGGGTTTATTTCATTCAATATTCGCAGCACTTGTGATGGATAAATATCCCCACATGCCTTATGCCTTGGGAAGCTTGCAGCATCAACTACTATATGATTTATTTTCTCTCTGCTAAGGAAAATACTTGCTACCGAACCAGCAGGGCCGGCACCAATAACGCATACATCAGTTTCAAGAATTTTCTTTTCCATAGCACTTATTCCAACGCATCCTTTCTAATTCTTCTCTCCTAAATTTTCAAGATGTTTCATCACAAACCGCAAATCAGCATAGGAGACTGAATCTCCTAAAGCGGCTTTAGCATTAGGTAGTGTTGCACCAGGATTGGTCTTAAAAAAAACAGAAATACTATCTACTTTATCTTCACTGATGAAAGAAGAAACATTCAATTTTCCCTTTCCTACATAATGCGCCAAATGACCTTCAATGGTTCCTGTAGAAAACCCCCGTTCTTTAGCAATTTCATCTATGGTTTTGCCTGATTTATACAACTCAAAACTTAGGCTTTTGGTGTCGGGCTTATCATCGTTTTTTTTTACACCCCTCTCTCTTTTTTGAGGAGGAGTGAGAGAAGTTGTAGTGATATTATTCTTCTCACAATAATTAAAAATAATTTCAATAATTTCCTCTCCAAACTGTTTGAGTTTGGTTTTACCCACGCCACTTATTTTGCCAAGAGCCTCTAGAGTTGTGGGGAGATAATTGGTTAAATCCACAATAGATTTTGTAGGGAGGATGATGTACATGGGCACATCCCTTTCAATGGCTAAATCATCACGCCACTTCTTTAATTCCACATAAAGCGCAGGATACGGAATGTCTTTGGAAACAAAAGCTTTTGAAGGTTCAGTATTTTTCAGGCTTGCCCTGTAGTCAATTTCCGCATTGGCTTTGGCGTGTAAAAAATCTATTGTTTTAAAATTATTTTGCGCTGATTTAAGGCAAGCTAATTTCACAAATGCTTCCGACTGAAATTTCTCCAACGCCTCCATTGCAGATTTTTTTACAGTGGTATTGTCGGTTTCAATAGCCAGCATTTTAGTTGGTTGGTAGATGATATTTTGTACTTTCTCTAGAAAATAATGTGTTGCCTTTTTTACCCTTTCCTGTAGTTCAATACTTTCCTCAGGCAAGGGCACTCCATTCAATAATTGTTGCAACTGAAATTTGAATTTGTCCGCAACATTAAATATCTCAGTATGGGATGTCGACTCTATCTTTTCCAACTCAGAAATAAGATTAGCACCCAAAGTATTTCTATTTTCATTGGCAATTTTTTTCAATGCAAAATACTTGGTTCGCAGTTGTTTGAAATCAAATAATTCAAACAATAAATCTTGTTGATATTCGGTTTTAAATCCTGCTAATAATTCATCATCAGGGGCATTGCGGCGCACATCATTATTAAAGTCCGAGATAGTATCATCTGTCTTTACACTTTTTAAACGCAGGGGAGAACTCAACACCATTCCCTCAAAACTTTTGCAACGGCTTAGGGCTACATACACCTGCCCAAAAGCAAAAGATTCTGAGGCGTCAATTATCGCTTTATCAAAAGTAAGCCCTTGGCTTTTATGGATGGTAATTGCCCACGCCAACTTCAAAGGGTATTGGGTAAAACTGCCCACCACATTCTCAGAAATCTGTTTTGTAGTTTCATCAAGGGAGTATTTCATATTCTCCCACGTCATTTTATTAACTGCAATTTCATTGAAATCTCCCGGGCATTTTACAAAAATATCAGAGCCATTAATGCTCATAATCTTTCCAATTTTTCCATTATAGAAAAGCTTATCGCGGCTGTTATCATTTTTTACAAACATTACCTGCGCGCCTACTTTAAGTTCTAATTCCAACTCTGTTGGGTAGGCAAAAGCTGGGAAATCACCAGTAATATCAGCAGTAAAAACTGAGGAAGCATTATACAAAGAATTCAGTTTTCTTTGATTGATATTTTGTGCCGTAGCATTATGCGTAGTAAGGGTTATATACCCTTCCGACTCATGCGGACTAAAGTTAGGGATATACCTTTCGTTGATTTCCGAAATCACTTCTGCATCCAATTCGTTGTGCCGTACTTTATTTAATAAGCCAATAAAATACTCATCTGATTGTCGGTAAATATGTTTTAGCTCAATGCAGATTGGCTCTGTTTTTTTGAGGGCTCTGCTACTAAAAAAATACAGTCTTGCAACACCCGCCACTCATCATCTTTAATTACCGGAGAGAGCTGATGCAAATCCCCAATCATCAATAATTGAACACCACCAAAAGGTTTTGTGGTATTGCGGTATTGGCGAAGAACAGAATCAATTCCATCCAGCAAATCTGCCCTCACCATACTTATTTCATCAATTACTAATAGGTCAAGGCTTTTAATAAGATTGATTTTTTCTCTGTTAAATCTTCTAAATCCATCCTGAGTTCTGGGTTCTGCATCTGGGATGTTTGGCCCAAAAGGAAGTTGAAACAAAGAGTGAATTGTTACCCCACCTGCATTGATTGCCGCCACTCCTGTTGGCGCTACAACAGCCATTCTTTTTGGCGTTACCTTTTTTAGATTATGCAGGAAAGTAGTTTTACCAGTACCTGCTTTACCGGTTAAGAAAATATTCTTATCCGTAAACTGTACAAAGTCAGAAGCAAGTTGGAGTTCGGGGTTGGTTTCCATTTCCATCATTAAAACCCATATTCACTTAGAAGATAAAGCAAGCCCGCAAGACCCGCGGCACCCATCTCCAATTCCCTTTTATTTACCCCGTCAAAAGTATCTGTTTTGGCGTGGTGGAAGTCAAAATAGCGTTGGCGGCCGTTTTCTTCATTCATAAAAAGCACCACACGGATTGTTCTTTTGGGTTTTATACCTGTGGCAACAAACAGCCTTAATGCATCAATAGATTGCACTACTCCTGCCCCATCATCATGGGCTCCTGTACCCAAATCCCAGCTATCCAAATGCCCACCAATTACTATGATTTCCTCAGGATGTTCAGTGCCTTTTATCTCACCTACTACGTTATGAGAAAGCACATCTGGCAATTGGTCTGCACTGAGTGTTAATTGTATTTTCAGATGTGCATCCTCTTTTAAAAGTTTGCTGAGAAACTCTGCCATATTGGTGCTAATTGCCGCGGCAGGAACTTTCTTGATGGAGTCCACATAGCGCATTGCACCAGTGTGTGGGAAATCATCTAACCGCAAACTCATTGACCTGACTATTGCGCCCACTCCACCATATTTTGATGCCTGAGATGCACCACTCCCTCTTTGGTTTACCGCACCTCCATAGGCAGTAAAAGTACTAAGGTGTGTGGGGTTCATAGGTCTGTTAAAAAACACAAATTTTCCTTTCACTTTTGCCTCACCCAAAGCTTTTAATTCATCAAAATCTTTCACCTCTATAATCTCTGCCGTGAGGGGTTTACCTCCCGTGCCAATACTCATCCCAAGGGCGCAAACAGGCACTTGAATTCTCTTTCCTTTGCCGGTGATAATCCACAATTCTTCTTTTGCCCCGCGTATCCAATGCGGCACCATTACCTCTTGTAGAAATACTCTATCAAACCCCAAACCTTCCATTGTTTTCTTTCCCCAAATTACTGCGTTTTCTGCTTGTTTTGAGCCGCTAAGTCTGGGACCACCATTGCAGAGTTCACGCAGCATTTCATAACATCTGCCTTTGCTAAGTTCTTCATTAAAGAAGGTTTTTAGCACCGCAGAATCTGTTTTTTGCGCTTGCACATTTGCTAAAAACAATAAGAAAATAATTGTGGTGAGGAGTTGCTTTTTCATTGTGGGTGCAAATTAAGACTAAGAATTTTTAGACTTGGTGGGTGGATGAAATTACAGGGGAAAAATTAACCACAAAGAACACAAAGTAAAAACGCACAAAGTTCACAAAGACTAAAAATTCTTAATATCCTTTGTGGTTAAGTAACCCTACCTCCAAATCCTCGTCAACACCGTCTCTCCTAATAAAAATATTATAGCGGCAATGATAAAGTACTTCCATAAGGAGTTGCCTTGGTTTATTTCTTTTACCGCAGTTGTCATGGAGGCTTTAGTAGCATCTAGAAATTTCATGTTTAATGCAGCGCCTTTTTCTTTTAATTCATCAGCTGTTAAAAACTTCATGATGGATTCATTTCTATCATAATTAAAGGATACAGAATTAGTGGCTTTTTCATTAGGCGAACCTACAGAATAATGCCCCGCCTCTCTGATAAATCCCTCTACATATAAACTCAACGCACCATCCACAGCGCGTTGCGGCGGCGTTACCTCAAACTTATTTTTAAAGATTTTTACTACCTCTTTTTTGTCATTGTTTTGCCCAGATTGCTTAAGCATTGTCGGCGCAATCTGCACATAATTATCCTTACCAATGGCATAGGCTATTCTACCACTATTCTCTGTGTATAATGCCATGCGGTACATCAATGGTAGAAACAAAGCATGGTTAGTTAGGTTGCACCAATCCTTATTAATGCCTGATGCCAACACGTAAATAAAGCCTTTGCCGGCAGTAGATTGCGTGAGGAATGCATCTCCATTTGCCAACCGCATCAGCACATTTACATTTGTATTTTTTGAGGTGGATACGGAATAATATTTCTTTACTTCCGGCAGATTAATGTTGGCGGATATATCATCAAACACGCCTGCAAAAAAAGGATTCTTTACCGCAAAGTCATTCACTTTATAACCTGTATTATTTAAAGTAGAAAGCATGGGTGCACCCTCCGCTTGCAGGTATTCATTATAAGAATTTGTGTTGATGTTTTCATCAGGAATTAGTAACACATTGCCACCGTTTTTGGCATATTCACTAAGCGCTGAGGCAAAGCCCGAACTTATATTTTCTACCCCATTAAGGATAATAAATTTATGAGAAGCAAAGCCCGAATAGTCCAGATTGCTGGCAGAAACCTCCTCTACTTTAAAAGCTTTTTCGGCATTAAATGCTCTGATAATTTCAGGAGCCTTTTTAGTGCCATTCACACATAAAATCCCTACTTCATCAGCTACATTAAAGTTGAAATAAAAGGCATCATCAAAAGTAATTGGGTAATCAGTAATAGTAACCGATGCCTGATTATTCCCTTTCTCTGTAACCGTAAAATTCATCTTTATTTCTTTGTTGCCTTTTGCCGGAATACTAAAGTTTGCCAATGATTTTTGTTTGCCATTAATGGTCAATGTCAGCGTTCCTTCTTCTACTGGTTCTTCCGAAGCATTGATAATTTTAGCAACAATTGTATTGCTTTGGTTGAGTTGCCAGATAGCCCCCTCAAACCATACAGAATCAATATAAA
>JAPLCZ010000093.1 GCA_026391915.1 Bacteroidota bacterium
CAATAAAAACTCATGGCTCACAGCATTAATTTTAAGTTTTAAAACAGAATCTTTTCCTTTACTCCAAACCCTAACAGGCAATGTGGTTTCAAAATAATTTACACTAACATCAGAGGGAGTTTGTTTAATGTTAAGTGATAAAATATGCGCATCACTTTGCCGCCATTTTACATCAAACACAGGGAAGCCTTGCTGGTAAATCCATTGTTTAAAAAAGGTGGTAAAATCCCTGCCTGAGGTTGTCTCTACAGTGTTTTCAAAGTCCTGTGTAACGGCAAAGCCATAAGCGTGGTTTACATGATTCAAATGATTTCTCACCGCTTTAAAAAATATAGAATCTCCTAACTCATAGCGCAACATATGCAACACCATTCCGCCTTTGGCGTAAGAGAGGCGCGCACTAAAAATTGTATTAAAATCGGCAGTATCATAACAATAAACTGAGCCATTGGGCGCAGAGAAAACCTTATCTCTTTTTCCTTTTTTCCAGCGCTGAAATTCCCCTTCGGAAATCATGGCTTGGGCAGAGAGGCCTTCGCAATAAGTGGCAAAACCTTCATTGAGCCAGATATCACTCCAACTGCCACAAGTAACCTTATTGCCAAACCATTGGTGCGCCATTTCATGGGTTACCAAATAGAATGAAAGTTTGTTTTCAAAACTCATGGTTTGGTGCTCTTGCCCACCTGGGAAACCCCATTGCGCATGTCCGTATTTTTCTTTCTCAAAAGGGTAATGCACAAATAGTTTTTCATAGTTGGCAATGGCAGGCATGGTAAGTTTTGCGTCCTGCTGCCATTGGGTTTTGCTCTCAGGATAACAATAAGTAAGTATGGGGAAACTATCACCATTTGCCATTTTGTAATGGTAGGCAAACTCATCATAATTGGTAACAGCAATCCCAATTAGGTAAGTTGCAATTGGGTATCTGTGCCGCCAATGGTATGTTTTAAAGGTGTCAGATTTTGTGACATCAACCAGCATTCCCTGCCCTGCAGATTTGTATTTTTCTGGCGTGGTAACAAAGACATCAATTGAGTCTGCTTTATCCTTTAAACTCTGTTTGCAAGGCCACCATTTCATAGCGCCATAGGGTTCAGAAAGCGTAGAAATAATTGCTACCGAAGGGCTATCATGGAACTGTTGCGTGAATCCAAAATCTCTTGCTTGTGGCTTGCCGTCATAGGGAACTCCGTGGTAATAAACTGTTACAGAATCTAGCACATTTGCTACAACATTTTTAAAGAAATGCACAAAGAGATTTACATCAGTAGTAGAGTATGGTGTTTTGCTTTTATGGTATAAAACCGAATCCACTTTTAAGGATGAATCCATATCAAAACCTATGGTGTTGAAATCGGTTCTGTTGGTAGTAAAATAGGTAGAAATCCTCCCAGAAATTTTATATTCATTAGGGTTGATATTCCAATGGCAACGGTAATATTTCACATCATACGCAAACTCCGTTGAGGTGTTTTCTTTATAAAGAATTTTGTGGTGGTCATGATAATAGGCAGTGGTATCCTGCGCAAAAGCAGCGAGGGCATTTGTAAAAATGATGAGGAAGGAAAGGAGGTGCTGGGGTTTTTGGGCAAACATTAATGCGAAATTAAATCTATTTTTAACCACAGAGTAACATAGTTTTTTCTTGAATAGAGTCAGTTGCATTTCAGTTCCAAGGACAACAATAGAAACTGAATGAATTCAGTAGAATTCAATTTAATTTCGCACTGATGTTTTACGCTACCGAAGATATAAATTCCTTTTTGCAGCGCACTAAAAAAGTGCTTGCCGCTGATGCCAATGATTTTGCTGTAGCAAGCAATATCATTGAATATTTACGTGAGGTTATCCGCTTTCATGATTACCAATATTATGTGGCTTCTGCACCTTTGATTGATGATTATGAGTATGACCTCCTCTATAAAAAATTAAAGAAAATTGAAGAGGATTTCCCGCAATTGGATGATGAATTTTCCCCTACAAAAAGGGTAGGGAAGGGGCTTGCCAAAGACTTTGAGCAAGTGGCGCATATTGTACCCATGCTCTCACTGGATAACTCCTATAATGAAGAGGATGTGGTTGACTTTGACCGCCGCATCCGTGAACTTAGTGAGGCAGAAAACATCCTTTATAATGTAGAGCCGAAGTTTGATGGCGGCGGAATTTCTATTGTGTTTGAGGATGACAAACTCATGCGTGGCGTTACCCGTGGTGATGGCGTAGTAGGCGAGGATATCACCACAAATATTAAGACCATTCGCAGCATACCATGGCAGGCGGCTTTTAGTAAGTATGGTATAAAAACTATTGAGATTCGTGGAGAAAGTTTGATTAAGAAATCTGTGTTTAATGACTACAATCTTAAACGAATTGAGCAGGGTTTAGCCCCTTTTGCAAATCCCAGAAATGTGGCTTCCGGCTCACTGAGGGTTAAGGACACTATGGAGGTTGCCGCAAGGAATATTGAAGCCATGCTTTACCATATTAGTTATGCAGTGGATGCGGATGGGAATGATTTATTAGGCACTAAACTTACCTCGCGCCATGAGAATTTAAAGATGCTGCACTCACTTGGTTTTCAGGTGCCGTGGGAAGAGCATAAACGCGTTGGGACTATTGCTGAGGTAATGGATTTCATCCATTCTTGGGGCGAAAGACGTGATGATTATAAGTACGAATTGGATGGCATGGTGCTTAAAGTGGATGACATCAAACTTGAAGAAAAACTCGGCGCTACTAACCACCATCCTCGTTGGGCTATAGCCTATAAATATAGCCCTAAGCAAGCCAAAACTATTTTGGAGGAAGTGATTTTTCAAGTAGGTAGAGTGGGCACAATTACGCCTGTTGCCAAACTCAAACCTGTGTTTGTGGCGGGGGTTACGGTGAGTAGTATTTCTATGTTTAATGAGGATTTTATCAAAGAAAAAGATATAAGAATTGGGGATGAAGTGATGATTGAAAGAGCCGGTGAAGTGATTCCTTATATTGCTTCTGTGGTTACTATTTCCAGAGATGGAAGTGAAAAGGAAATTGAATTTCCCACGCACTGCCCATCCTGCAATTCTACTCTAGTGAAGCCAGAAGATGAGGCTGCATGGCGTTGCCTGAATCCTGTTTGCCCCGCCCAGCAAATTGAAAAATTGATTCACTTTGCCAGCCGTGATACCATGGAGATTACTGGCCTTGGTGATGCCATTGTTACCCGACTTATGCAAGAGGGATTGCTGAAAACCATCCCAGATATTTACCATCTTAAAGAGCATAAAGAAACGCTGGAACAATGGGATGGCTTTGGACAAAAATCCATTGAGAAACTTTTGATTGGGATTGAAGAATCCAAAACCCGCCCTCTTACAAAGCTCATTTTTGCTTTAGGGATTAGGCATGTGGGTGAAGGCACAGCACGCATAATTGCAGATGCCATTCACAATCTTGATGAACTTAGAGATTGGACCATAGAGCAGCTTATTTTGTTGGAAGGGATTGGGCCTAAAGTAGCGGCTTCGGTGTTTGAATACTTCCATAATCCCGCTACCCTTGCCATTATTGATGAACTAAAAGCAATGGGCGTTCTCACAGTGCATCCCATAAAAATACAGACCAATGCTGATGGAAAATTAGCGGGACTTAATCTTCTTTTTACTGGCACTCTCACCAAGTTTACCCGCAATGAAGCAAAGAAACTTTGCGAAGCCGCAGGAGGAACTGTAGCAGGTAGCCTGAGTGGCAAAGTAAACTACCTTGTGGTGGGTGATAACCCAGGTTCTAAAGTTGATAACGCCAAAAAATTAGGTACGGTGCAGGTGATCTCTGAGGATGATTTTCTTGCAATGCTGAATAGTTAGATGATAGTTATTAGTTGTTGGTTGATAGTTGTGAAAACCTCGGTCATTCTTTAAGAACCTTCCCTCTAGTTAGCACTCAGTTATTTATATAAGAAAAAAAATATATGCTTGAATCCAAACGCCTCCATGCCTTTGATTCCCTCCGTGGGGTGATGATGTTGCTGGGCATTATTATCCACGCCTCACTCACCTTTACCGTAAATTGTAGAGTATTCCATTACCCGCTTTCTGATGTAAGCCGCAGTGTTTTTTATGATTGCCTTATTATCATTATCCATAGTTTCAGGATGCCGGTTTTCTTTGTGATGTCGGGTTATTTTGCCATGCTGTTGTTGCGAAAAAAGGGATTAAAACAACTCATTTTAAACAGACTCAAACGGATTGTTTTGCCCCTCATTATTGGGTGGCTTACTATTTCTGCGGTTATTAAAGCCCTACTTATGTACACAATAGATGGCGTGTCCGTTGATAGTATTCTCCATTCTTTTTTATTTATGAAAATTTATATCGGCTTGCCGCTTTTTCATCTTTGGTTTCTCTACCATCTTACCATTATTTACATCCTTTTTATTCTTCTTTTGCTATTACCAAAAGCAGTAAAGAATTCATTAGCCAAAGCTACTGATGCTATTATTTCTATAGGCGAAAAAAATCTTTTTCTGATGATTTTTTTAGTGAGCATTCCAATATTTATTTTAGTAACATTAATGCGCATCGGAACCATAGGCACCAGTATAGGGTTCCTGCCATCACCATTAATTTTTATTACCTATTTCGTGTATTTTATATTTGGGATTATGCTATTCAGAAATCAGGATTTTATACTCCCTGTTCTCATGCACCGCTGTTGGCTTTTGGGTGGATTTGCAATTCTGTTAGCAATAATCCATACTTATTTTATTGCCCAATACTTTGCCCATGAAACCCCGCTGTTACTTCTTATTTCTGCGCGTAGCAATGCCCTTTTATCTTGGGCAATGTTGTTCTTTTTAATTGGAGCTTTTACAAGATTCCTCAATACCAAACACAAAGTTTTAGATTACCTCTCCCGTGCCTCTTATTGGTTATATTTATCTCATTTACCAGTTATGATTTTCTTGAGTTCTATAATTATTGATATGCCTTATTACCACTTCCTCAAATTTCTTTTTATGATAATTACCACCTTTGCCTCTATGCTTTTGGTGTATCATTTTTTAATAAGGAAAACTTTTATTGGGGCATTGCTTAATGGGAGAAAATAAATTATTGACAAAGACTTTCCTCCCCCAATCCAATCCCCCCGCCCCGCCGTATGTTGATTGAGGTTTCAGGTAAAATTAGCACGGCATTTTAGGCTGATAACATAAACCCTGTTTATCTTTGAAACTTTGTTTGTTAACATAAAGCCCATATAGACCCCGATGCAGTTGGATTTTGAACCCGGCCCTTTATTAAAAAATATTAATTCCCCCGCTGATTTAAAGAAGCTTTCTATTGAGCAATTACCACAGGTTTGCAAGGAGTTGCGCCAATATATTGTGGATGTGGTAAGCGTGCATGGTGGGCATTTTGGTGCCAGCCTTGGCGTGGTGGAGCTTACCGTTGCTATACATTATGTGTTTGATACGCCCACTGACCAATTGGTTTGGGATGTTGGGCATCAGGCTTACGGGCACAAAATTTTAACTGGCAGGCGAGATAATTTTTATACCAACAGAAAATATAAGGGGGTTGCCCCTTTCCCCAAGCGCGCTGAGAGTATTTTTGATACTTTTGGGGTTGGGCATTCTTCCACTTCTATCTCTGCGGCATTGGGCATGGCAGAGGCATCACGCATTAAGGGTGAAACCAAAAAGCAACATATTGCAGTGATTGGTGATGGCGCTATGACAGCGGGTTTGGCGTTTGAAGGATTGAATAATGCCGGCACTTCCAAAGCCAATTTGATTGTGGTGCTTAATGATAATAATATGTCAATAGACCCCAATGTTGGTGCGCTGAAAGATTATTTAACTGACATCACTACATCCCACACTTATAACAAACTAAGGAATGATGCATGGCATCTGCTGGGTAAGATAAATAAGATTACTGGGGTGCAGGATTTGGCATCTAAACTGGAGCATTCTGTAAAGACTCTGCTGCTTAACGGCAGCAATATTTTTGAGAGTTTGAAGTTTCGCTATTTTGGCCCTACAGATGGGCATGATGTAATACGGATGGTGAAGATTCTGGAGGATTTAAAAGACATCCCCGGGCCTAAATTATTCCATATAAAAACTATAAAAGGCAAAGGCTATAAACTTGCCGAAGAAGACCAAACTAAATGGCATGCGCCGGGTTTGTTTGATAAGGTAACAGGGGAGATTTATAAAACACCAAACCCACAACCCAAGCCACCAAAATATCAGGATGTATTTGGACATACATTGGTGGAACTTGCTAAGGCGAATCCAAAGATAGTGGGGATTACGCCAGCAATGCCTTCGGGTTCTTCTATGAATATTATGATGCGTGAAATACCCGAAAGGGCATTTGATGTAGGGATTGCAGAACAACATGCTGTTACTTTTTCGGCTGGCTTGGCAACACAGGGATTGATTCCGTTTTGCAATATTTATTCATCGTTTATGCAGAGGGCGTATGACCAGGTAATCCATGATGTATGCATCCAAAACCTGCATGTGGTTTTGTGCATGGATAGGGGTGGATTGGTAGGGGCTGATGGGCCTACGCATCACGGTTCTTTTGACTTTGCATTTATGCGTTGCCTGCCGAATATGATTGTAAGCGCACCGATGAATGAAGAGGAATTGCGCAACCTGATGTTTACTGCAACACAAGAAGGAATAGGGCCTTTCTCTATCCGCTACCCACGCGGAGAAGGTGTGATGATTGACTGGAAAACACCTCTTAAAAATATACCTATTGGCAAAGGACAAAAGATTTGTGATGGGGATGATATTGCCATTTTAAGTATTGGGCATATTGGCAACTTTGTGGTAAAGGCCACCAAGATGTTGAATGATACTGAAGTTTACCCCGCCCACTATGATATGCGCTTTGTAAAGCCCCTTGATAGTGAAATACTGCATGAGGTTTTCGGCAAACATAAAAATATAATTACTGTAGAAGATGGCTGTGTGGAAGGTGGTTTTGGTTCTGCCATTTTAGAGTGGATGGCAGAAAATAATTATCAGGCTAATGTGGTACGCATTGGTATACCTGATGAATTTATTGAGCATGGTGAACCTATGGAACTTTACAAAGAATGCAATATGCATCCGGAGGGGATTGCCCAAAAAGTGAGAGAGGTCTTGGGGGTGAAGGCAGTGGCTAATCCGTTTACTTTTTAGGGAATTTTAGGTAATTGTACGACTCCTTCGGAGTCGCAGATTTATAGAAAATGCCGTTGCTATAAACCTACAACCCCAACGGGGTTGAACTCTAAATCTATTCTTAATCAAACCCAAATAAGATTAGCTTTGCCATCAAAATAAAAACAAAATGGCTGAAGAACTCCTCATAAAAAACACCATCACCATCAATGCCCCTGCGGCAAAAGTTTGGGATGCACTTACAAATCCTGAACAAACAAAAAAATATATGTTTGGCTGCGAAACCGTCTCTGATTGGGAGGTAGGTAGCCCCTTACTTTGGCAAGCCAATTATGAAGGAAAGGATACAGTTTTTGTGAAAGGGAATATTGTAGAAATCAAGCCTAATCAGTTTTTAGCATATAGTGTTATTGACCCTAATAATCCATCAATCCCTGATGTGCCTGAGAACTATCTCACCGTTACCTATTATTTAAAATCAGAAGGAGAACAAACCATTTTGGAGGTGACCCAAGGGGACTATAACAAAGTAGCTGATGGCGAAAAAAGATATGCTGAAGCCTATAACAGTGGCGAAGGCTGGAACCCAATTATGATTGAGATAAAAAAATTGGTGGAGGGAAATTAGGTTAAGAAAAACTCCCGAACTTTTCTTCTATCTTTTTAAAACGGAAGTCAAATACCTTTTTAAGTTGTGGTTTAACTAAAATGGAATTTGCCATATCACCCATAAACCCAAATGGGATTTTGTAATGCACAATATCCAGCATCTCAGTGCCACCCTCAATGGGTTTTATAAAATGCTGATGATGCCAAAAAGAGTATGGCCCAAACCTTTGTTCATCCACAAAATATTTGTTCTCTTGCATTTGGGTAATCTCTGTTACCCATTTTAGTTTTATCCCTATAATTGGAGTGAGGGTATATGCTATAATCTGCCCCGCATGTATTTTTTCAAAGGTGATTTCTGAGGTAATTTTTAATCCCATCTCCGGTGGGGTAATCTCTTTTAGATTTTTAGGAGAGGAGATAAAATCCCAAACTTCTGCAACAGTAGCAGGGATATTTTGTACCTTATGGATTGAGTATAGTTTACTCATTTTCCTTTTTTGTTTTCAGGAAATGATAGATATAATAAACTGAAAGGGTACTAAGCCCTGCCGCAAAAAACACTAAGGCAATAGGTTTTAAGGTGGTTTCTATTTTAAAAAATTCACCTGTCATCCAAGTGGCATTGGCGGTAATCCAAAGAAGAACTGCTGCGTTATGTACAATCTCAGAAGTGGTGGTTCTGTTGCGCACCAACAACCATATTGCAGCAGAAATAGTTGGCAGAATCATTACCATCCCTGGGATAACCCAATGGGCTGCCCAACAGGTATCTTTAATCAACCATAAAAATATATGCAGGTTTTCTACTTTGCGGAAGTCTAAGATTTTCAAAAGGGATTTTACTATTGATTGAAGATTTTATTCCTCTTTGTCGTAATAAATTTTGTAGAACTTTCTGCCATCAGTATCTGTTCCTTGCTCAATTTTATCTTTATCACCATGGATGTAAATATGGAAATTTTTATCCAGTTTCAAAATGCTTTTAAAAATCTTCTGTTGCTTTTTTACTGCGGTTGGCGAAATATCAAAATTATCATTGAGTGTAATAGCGTTATCTTCACGATAACTATTGTCAAAATTTCTGAAAGATTCTATCACCTCAGAGTCTCTGAAAACCTCCTGTTCAAAATCATCTTTATCAAAAGTAGTATGGTCTTTAAAATAAGCCACAGAACGATTTAGCAAATCAATTTGTTCTGTTTTGGTAGCTTCAAAATCTTCTGTGAATTGGTCAGTAACAAACTTTTTGGTTATGTTCATAAACTCTTTGGTATAATGAAAATCATCATGGCAAGGGGTCAGATTTAAAAAAGCATCACGCCAAAATGCTGCTTCTGTTTTATTGGATTTATCTACTATGCAAACCTTAAAACCCGAGTCCCTCTCCATATTAAAAATCAAACAACCCTTGTCCAATTTCTCAGGATTAATTCCTTCATCAGCACCCAAAATAAAATCATTTAGTTTTAGGAAAGCGTGGCGGGTTTCTGATTTAAAAATCCCAATGGCATCAGTCAGTTCACCATCAATACTTACATTATTAAAATAAGCAACAAATAAATCCCCTGCTTTTATTTGCGGATGGGTAGAAGTATTATAAAGGTGTTTTGCAACCTGTATTGTATTGCCGTGGAAAGATTCCACATCATCAAAAAAATCTGAGGCGATATTGAATACAGGATTCTCCGTAAAATCATCATTGCCGGAAGTAAAAGAAAAATACTCAGGGTTGGTGAATGGCGTCAAGAAAAACTGTGTAAGCAATTCCTTTAGTTTTTCATCAGAGGTATCAAGCACATTGTCAGAGATTGTGAGTGCCTCCTCATTGGTGATGTTGCCAATATGGTGTACAGAAACCTTATCAATAATTGTATTAGTGAAATCTAGCATGGGTTATTTTTTTGTGACTTCAAAAGTAGGCAGGGGCAAGGATTTAATTATAAATTAAAGGCGGGTCTTTTACCATTTATTTTAACATGGTAACCCAAGGGAAATCATTACTAATAGGATAGCTCAAAATAGGGGATGATAATTTTGGCAAATTATTTTTTCTGCATTCTCAGATATTTTTTGCATTTTTGCAAGACATATTTACCTTTACCCAAAAAAATCAGGAAATCACAAGAGCATGGAAAATTTTAAATATAAAAAGGTGCTGATAGTGGATGACAGCGAAATTGATAGCTTTATCAATAAAAAACTTCTCACCAAAACTCATTTTGCCAAGGAGATAGTTGATAAGCTTTCTGCAAAGGCAGCTATTGAATACCTTACCGCAGAAAGCAGTAAGCCTGAGGGGTTGCCTGAAATTATTTTCTTAGACATTATGATGCCTATGATGGATGGGTTTGGTTTTTTGCAAGAGTATGATAAACTGCCGGAAGAGGTAAAAGATAAATGCAAGATAATAATGCTCACCAGCTCTGATAGTTTCAAAGATTTGGATAGAGCAAATACCAATAAGCATGTGCACAAATTCCTCAATAAACCGCTATCAGAAAAAGCGCTGGAGGTAATTAAATTTTAGCCGCCAAACCCATTGGAGGACATTATACCCAACTATAGGGATACCAATAACCCCAAGCAAGCCACCCACGGTAAAGTAAATTATAACGAACTCTTAAGCAGGATTTCCGCTTCTGCTTTTTCCGATGATGGTAAAAATAAGCTCTTGCGGGAAACTGTTGCAGTGGTGGGTGCTGCCCTAAAACCCGATTTTTGCCGACTACTTACCTATGTACCTCTTATTGATGAATTTATTTTGTCTTTTTCTTATGAGGGAACCACCCAAAAAGTTGTTTTAAAAAATACCTCATCTGGCAATGACCCTTTGGCAGAAGAAGTGAAAATTTCTGCCAGGCAAATGCAGTTTGTCAACCTCAAGGATAATCCAAAATATGCAGCAGGTAATAATAAAATTGCCTCTAAAGGTGCATGGACTATCCCTGGTAAAAAGACACTTAATGGGATATTGCTTCTAGATTTTATTAAAGAAAGAAACCTCACCGAAGAAGAAAGCTTTTTCCTGCAATCTGTAG
>JAPLCZ010000324.1 GCA_026391915.1 Bacteroidota bacterium
TTTTAATAAATTCCTTTTCAACCCAGCCAACCTCCTTGGCATTGGCAAGGGCTTTAGCGTTATCAGCATAAATTTTTATAAGCTTATCTTCACTATTATAAAGCTCTACATGCAACGGCAATTTGCTGCTGCTATAGCTAAAAACATAGTATTTAAAATCACTGCTGTACTGGATATTAAACTGCCCCTTATCCTGCCCGGCAACCTTTCTTACTTTAGGCATTATCATGCGTGGTACACCACTATCAAGGTTTACTTTATAAACATATCTATCCATGGGGCTGCCCTTTTGGGTATGGTAATACAGTGTTCTGGTTTTTTCATCCATGGTTATTATATCATTTATATCAGCCTCATAAGGGGTTAGTTTTCTGATGAGTTTACCACCAGCATCATAATAATAAAACTGATTGAAACCCTCCTTGCCACTGCTCATTATAAAACTATTATCAGGCATAAAATAGAGGTTATCTGTAATGTCAATATATGTTTTATTCTCTTCATCATAAAGCTTTTTTATACTGCCAGATGATGCATCTGCAATCAATAATTCAAGGTGATTTTGCATCCTGTTCATCCGCTGAATACTCAGGAGATTATTATCCCTTGTCCACTTAATACGTGGGATATACTGGTCTTTCTTCTCTCCCACATCCAGCTTTTTATTGCCCTTGGAATTGATGTCATAAATCCAGATACTCACCTCCGAATTATCCTCTCCACTCACGGGATATTTATAGGTGTATTGGGTAGGGTATAGGCTGTCATATTTGGTGAGTGTATACTCTTTTACCTTGCTTTCATCAAATCTATAAAAGGCAATTTTATCTCCTTTAGGGCTCCATTCAAATGCTTGTACCACTACAAATTCCTCTTCATATACCCAATCGCTTTTGCCATTGATGATTTTATTCATTTCTCCATCACGGGTTATTTGTGTAAGGTTTCCACCATCAACAGCTTCCATATAAAGATTGTTGCGATATACAAAAGCTATGTTTTTTTCATCAGGAGAAATGGTGGCGTAAAAGATTCTACCGTCATCCAACCGCGGGATGCTGCCTGCTTCAAAAACTTTATGGATTTTATTTGAGGATTTATCATACAAATAATACTCAGCGCGATTGCTGTGGCGGTAAATATGTTCAGAATTCCCCTTTAACAAAAACAAATTGCCGGAAGCCGAAATTACAAACTCCTCCATACTAAACTTAGCGGGGAAGCCTCTTATTTTAGCAGGATATAGGATAGAATCCACTGCCTTATCTACCCCAAATTGATATTTATAAATAATGTTTTCTGCACCCTGCCTTGCATAGCCACCATCAGGCAACATATAAAATTGCCCCGCACCTACTGATGAAAAATCAGAAGTAGTGAAGATGCGGTTGAGGCTAAGCTTTGGATTTTCTGCAATTTTCTTTTTGTGCGGTTGCGCAAAAAGCAGGGTAGGGGTTAATAGTAAAAGCAAGAAAGTTTTTTTCATAACACGGCAAATTTAAAGAATTTGAAATTCGAAGTTCGAAGTTTGAAATTCCTAATTCTGAATTAAGAATTCTGAACTAAGAATTAAGAATTAATTTTGCACCCACATGGCACAGAAAATAATAATTACTATTGATGGATATAGCAGTTGTGGCAAGAGCACACTGGCTAAGGATTTGGCAAAAAAATTAGGCTACAGATATATTGATACCGGCGCTATGTACCGTGCCGTAACGCTTTATCTGCTGCAAAACCTCATTAGTTTTGATGATACCCCCGCCGTGGTGGAGGCGCTTAACCGCATACATCTGGATATTGAATATGACAAAGAAAGTGGCAAACAAATTATACTGCTTAATGGCATAAGTGTGGAGAAAGAAATCCGCCAAAAGCCGGTTTCTGATAATGTGAGCCCTGTTTCTTCTATTAAAGAAGTGAGGAAATTCTGTGTAGCCCAACAGCAAAAGATGGGCAACCGCAAAGCCATAGTGATGGATGGGCGGGATATAGGCACGGTGGTTTTCCCTAAGGCGGAACTTAAAATTTTCCTTACCGCAGAGCCCTCTATTAGGATTGAAAGGCGATACAACGAACTGCAAGCCCAACCCGGGATGGAAATGACCTACCAAGAGGTGGCTAAAAACCTAACTGACCGCGACTATATGGATAGCCACAGAGAGGAAAGCCCTTTGCGCCAAGCTGCAGATGCCATAGTGCTTGATAACAGCCACCTTACCCAAGAAGAGCAAGTGGATTGGGTGATGGAATACGTAATTGAAAGGATGGTGAAAAGGACGGTGAAGCAATAATCCATGCAAGCCCCCGTCACTTTCTTTGATGATTTAAATTCAGATTTTATTGCGCAGATTGATGCGCTAAAGGCATCCACTGTTTTTATTTTGGTGGATGAAAATACACAGCAACATTGTTTGCCACTGCTGCCAAAGGAATTCGTAAAAAAAGCTACTCTTATTTCCATACAGGCGGGGGAGGAAAATAAAAATCTCACCTCTTGCCAAAAAATTTGGGATGCCTTGCAAAGCAGTTATGCGGATAGGGAAACCTTACTCATAAATCTTGGTGGCGGCATGGTGACTGACCTCGGTGGTTTTGTGGCTGCTACCTATAAAAGAGGCATCAGGTTTATCAACATCCCCACTACTTTAATGGGCATGGTGGATGCCGCCATAGGCGGCAAAACGGGCATTAACTTTAACAAAATAAAAAACCAGATTGGGAGTTTCTCACAGCCGCAAATGGTGGTGGTTTATAAAGATTTTCTAAGGACTTTGCCGGATAGGGAGTTTACCTCTGCCCTGGCGGAAGTCATCAAATATCAACTGCTTACGGAGGAGATTAGCAACCTCAATGCTCTGTTTAGTAAGTATAAAAATTACAGTATTTTACCAACTTTAATCAGCACTTGCATTGCTATAAAACAAAGAGTTTGTGAAGAAGATTTCAAAGAATCCAACCACAGGAAAATGCTGAACCTTGGGCATACTTCCGGCCATGCTATAGAGAGTTTTTTGATGGATAAGGGCGTGAGTATCCTGCATGGTGAGGCGGTGGCGGCGGGCTTGGTGGTGGCTATTTATCTCTCCAATTTAAAAACGGGATTGCATCAAAATTTTATTGATTACTACCTCAGTAAAATTGATGAGGTCTATGGAAAATTGCCACTGCTTAAGGAGGATATTCCTGCACTCATCAGCTATATGCATCATGATAAAAAGAATGCGGGCAATGAAATAAAATTTGTGCTACTCCGCAACATTGGTGACCCTGTAATTGATGTTTCTGTATCGGAAATGGAGATTACATATGCCTTAAACTTTTATATTGGGTGATGAAATTCCCTAAAAAATTAGTGGGCGAAGTGGCATTGCCTTCCTCCAAAAGCATCAGCAACCGCGTGCTTATTATCCGTGAATTATGTGATGAAAAATTTGAAATCAATAATCTATCAACCGCCGATGATACCCAAACTTTAAAAGCCATTTTAGAATCGGATGTATCAGAAATTAACGCAAAAAATGCAGGCACGGCATTTCGTTTTCTCACCGCTTTTTATGCACAATCCAATAAGGAAATTACTCTCACTGGCACTGATAGAATGTTGCACCGCCCCGTAGGTGATTTGGTAAATGCGCTAAGAAGTATTGGGGCAGAAATAGAATATTTGGGAGAAGAAAATTATCCACCTCTGAAAATATGTGGGAAGAAACTAAAGGGTGGGGGAGTGGCTCTTTCCGGTGGACTAAGTAGTCAGTTTATTTCTGCTTTGATGCTCATAGCCCCAACTTTAAAAGCGGGCTTGCAAATACATTTAGAGGGTGAAATAGTTTCTGCCCCTTATATCCATCTTACCAAAAATATTATGCAAGAGTTTGGTGTGGATGTGAGCTTTGAAAATAGCATTATTGAAATCACTGCTCAAAAATATCAACCCAAAAACTTTACTGTAGAGGCTGATTGGAGTGCTGCCTCCTATTGGTTGGCGATGATGTGCCTGCTGACAGATTCTGTCATTCATTTCCCTAATCTTAAAAATGATTCACCCCAAGGGGATAAAATTTTGATGGATTTAATGAAGGATTTCGGGCTGCAATTTACCTTTAGCAAAAGTGGTTGTTATGTTAAAAGTGATGGCATAAAACTCCTGAGTTTTACCACCAATCTTATCCATCACCCTGATGTAATCCCCACCTTTGTAGCGCTGTGTTGCGCTGCTAAAATCCCTTTTAATATTTCCGGAACCTCCACACTTGCCTACAAAGAAAGCCCCCGTGCTGATGCCCTTTGTATGGAATTGAAAAAGCTTGGCTACAAAATTCTTCAAACAGAAAACTCATTAAACTGGGATGGGAATTATTCTGAGGTGAATGAAGAGGTTTTAATGAAAACCCACAATGACCACCGCCTCGCTATGAGTTGGGCTGTGCTTTCTGTTGTGCATCCTAGTATCATGATAGAATCCCCCGAAGTAGTGCAAAAATCCTATCCTAAGTTTTGGGAGGATTTGGAGAAATTTTTATAAATCCTCTTTAGCCTCATCCGTCCTTCGGACACCTTCTCCAAAGGAGAAGGGAAAAACTCCTAAGTTACTTTGTTCCTTGTTGTCCCTCTCCTTTGGAGAGGGGTTGGGGTGAGGCTAAAAAAGCCGGAGCTTAAAAATCTTGCCTTACTTTAGCTTTCAAACTTTAATTTCGTACTTTATTATTTTATAATGACTCAAAAGACAGCTTTAATAACAGGAATTACAGGGCAGGATGGTGCCTATCTCGCAGAACTCCTCCTTAAAAAGGGATACATAGTGCATGGCATTAAACGCCGCAGTTCTTTGTTTAATACAGATAGAATTGACCACCTTTATCAAGAGCCGCATGATGATAAAGTAACCTTTAAATTGCATTATGGCGACCTCACGGATTCCACCAATCTCATCAGAATAATTCAGGAAACGCAGCCTGATGAAATCTATAATCTCGCAGCACAATCTCATGTGCAGGTAAGTTTTGAAACCCCTGAATACACCGCCAATGCGGATGCTATTGGGCCACTCAGAATCCTTGAGGCAGTTAGGATTTGCAACCTAATTAACAAGACAAGAATCTATCAGGCTTCCACCTCTGAGCTTTATGGTTTGGTGCAGGAAGTTCCGCAGTCTGAAACCACGCCTTTCTATCCGCGTTCTCCTTATGGTGTGGCAAAATTATATGGCTACTGGATTACCGTAAACTACCGCGAGGCGTATAATATGTATGCCTGCAATGGGATACTTTTCAACCATGAATCACCTATAAGGGGGGAAACTTTTGTAACCAGAAAAATTACCCGTGCTGCCTCAAAAATCTTATTGGGCTTGCAGGATAAACTATATTTAGGAAACCTGCATGCGCAACGGGATTGGGGTCATGCAAAAGATTATGTGGAAGCCATGTGGCTGATTTTGCAACAAGATAAACCAGAAGATTATGTAATTGCCACAGGGCAAACAACCAGTGTTAGAGAGTTTGTGCGGATGTCATTTGGGGAGCTTGGTGTTACCATAAAATTTAGTGGAGAAGGCGTGAATGAAGTGGGCGTTGTGGAAGATATTAACCATGCCCGCCTGATAGAATTAGACATTCCTGAAACGCAGCTAAAAGTAGGTGCAGAAGTGGTTTCTATTGACCCGCGTTACTTCCGCCCTACAGAAGTTGATTTGCTGATTGGTAACCCAGAGAAGGCAAATAAAAAACTAGGATGGACGCCAAAATTTGATTTAAAAATGTTGGTAAAAGACATGATGGATGCCGACCTTGAACTCATGAAAAAAGAAAAGCTATTGCAAAATGCTGGCTTCCGCACACCTAATTATTTTGAATAAGAAGATGGAAAAATCAGCGAAAATATATGTAGCAGGGCATAGAGGAATGGTGGGTTCTGCCATTGTAAGAAGGTTAAATGCAGAAGGATTTACCAATATCATTACAAGAACTTCCTCAGAGCTTGACCTCAGAAATCAGGAAGCGGTGCATCAGTTTTTTAATGCTGAAAAGCCTGAATATGTTTTTCTGGCTGCGGCTAAAGTAGGTGGCATTTTAGCCAATAATACTTACCGCGCTGATTTTATTTATGAGAATTTAATCATGGAGTGCAATGCCATTCATGCTGCCTATGTTTCTGGCGTTAAGAAGCTTTTATTCCTAGGTTCATCATGTATTTATCCAAAGTTTGCAGCCCAACCTATGGGTGAGGATTCCCTACTTACAGGAATTCTTGAGCCCACCAATGAGCCTTATGCCATTGCAAAAATTGCTGGCATAAAAATGTGTGATGCCTACCGCAGCCAATATGGTTGCAATTTTATTTCTGTAATGCCAACAAATCTTTACGGCCCTAATGATAATTATGATTTGCAAAACTCTCATGTATTGCCAGCATTGATTCGCAAATTTCATGAGGCGAAGTTGGAAAACAAACCATCAGTAGAAATTTGGGGAAGTGGTACGCCGCGCCGTGAGTTCCTGCATGTGGATGATTTGGCTGCTGCTTGCTATCACCTTATGCAAACTTATTCTGAGGCTGGTTTGGTTAATATTGGAGTAGGGGAGGACATAAGCATAAAAGAACTTGCTTTGTTGATTAAGGAAATTGTTGGTTATAGCAATGAGTTGATTTGGGATGCTACAAAACCTGATGGCACACCAAGAAAACTGCTCAATATTCATAAGCTAAAATCGCTTGGATTCACTCCTAAAATCTCTTTGAGAGATGGGATTGAAAGCGTGTATAAAGAATACGCTGAAAGGGCGACAAGTATCACCACAGCTTAATGAAAGTCACCCTCCTAAATGCTACAGATGCCACAGGAGGTGCAGCAATTGCAGCCCGCCGCCTGATGGATAGTTTGAGGCAAAAAGGGGTGGATGCCAATATGCTTGTGGAGAAAATTCAGGGTGAGGAGCACCCGAACATTCAAAGCATTATTAAGAACCCAATTGATAAAGTAAAATACTATTTAAGGGTGAAGGCAGAGGAAGGAATGGTAACTAAAATAAACCCTGCCCAACTCTATAATTTTAGCCCGGGATTGCAAGGAGTTGACGTAACAAAACATCCTCTGATTAAGGATGCTGATATCATCCATCTTCATTGGGTTAACCACGGATTTCTTTCCATAGAATCCATTGGAAAATTATTACAATTGGATAAACCAATTGTCTGGACTTTCCATGATATGTGGCCTTTCACAGGTGGCTGCCACCATAGCCGTGGCTGCATGAAGTTCACAGAAAATTGTGGGGATTGCCCCATCCTTAAAACTGGGAAAGCTGATGACCTATCATCACAAATTCTAGCGCTTAAAAAGAAAAAAATATCAACCTTAAATCTTACTGCACTCACGCCAAGTTCTTGGTTGGGTGGGCTGGTAAATAAATCTGACTTGCTTGAGAAAGCAAGATGTTTTACCATTCCTAATGCAGTAAATACAGATGTGTTTTCATTGAGAAATAAAGAGCATTTGCGCAAAAAATATAACCTCCCTCTTTATAAAAATATCATTTTATTTGGGGCGGTTAATGCGCTTACCAATAAACAAAAAGGAATTGATTATCTGGTGAAAGCTATGGAGGTTTTAGCAGCAGATTCTGCTATGGGGCAAAACACAATTCTCTGTATTTTTGGTGAGGACAGCAACCACGTAAACATCAATTTTCCGTTAGAAACAAAGTTTATGGGCAAAATTTCCTCTCCTGAAATTATGGCTGAGATGTATTCCCTTGCAGATGTTTTTGTCTTGCCTTCTCTGGAAGAAAATCTACCTAACACAATTATGGAAGCCATGAGTTGTGGTACTCCTACTGTGGCGTATAACGTGGGTGGCATTCCTGATTTAATTGCTCACAAAAGCACAGGCTATTTGGCGGAATATTTATCTGTAAATGATTTGGCAAAAGGTCTTTTTTACTGCATTAGCGTAAATGATAATCAGCGATTGGGTAATGAAAGTAGGAGAGTTGCTTTGCTGAATTATTCTCAGGATGCTATTGCAGAAAAACACCTTACTCTTTATAAAAGTTTGATGCACTAAGCCATGCCTATTCTCCATAAATTTCAGCTTGATAATGACACCCAAATTGGGGTGTGGCATATCACTGAAAATATGGATGAATTGAAATGGCAGTTGCAGTGGGGCATACAAGATATTGAGGTTTTTAATTCATACAAAACTCCCATACGTGCTATGCATTGGCTGTGCAGCCGTGTGCTGATAAGGCAGATGCTATATACCAATGATTT
>JAPLCZ010000146.1 GCA_026391915.1 Bacteroidota bacterium
TCAGCCTGTTATCCCCGGCGTACCTTTTATCCTATGAGCGATGGCCCTTCCATGCGGAACCACCGGATCACTATATCCGCCTTTCGGCCCTGCTCGACTTGTCGGTCTCACAGTCAAGCACCCTTATGCTATTGCACTCTACGTACGGTTACCAAGCGTACTGAGGGTACCTTTGAAAGCCTCCGTTACTCTTTTGGAGGCGACCACCCCAGTCAAACTACCCACCAAACACTGTCCCCTTTTGGGGTTAGATACCAGATAAGCGAAGGGTGGTATTTCAACGTTGACTCCACAACGGCTAGCGCCGCCACTTCATAGTCTCCCACCTATCCTACACATCACTTACCCAATATCAATGTTAAGCTATAGTAAAGGTGCACGGGGTCTTTCCGTCCCGTTGCGGGTAATCGGCATCTTCACCGATACTACAATTTCACCAAGCTCATGGCTGAGACAGTGCCCAGATCGTTACACCATTCGTGCAGGTCGGAACTTACCCGACAAGGAATTTCGCTACCTTAGGACCGTTATAGTTACGGCCGCCGTTTACTGGGGCTTCAATTCAAAGCTTCGCATTACTGCTAACCTCTCCTTTTAACCTTCCAGCACCGGGCAGGTGTCAGGCCTTATACTTCATCTTTAAATTTTGCAAAGCCCTGTGTTTTTGCTAAACAGTCGCCTGGGCCATTTCTCTGCGGCCCCAATTACTTGGGGCACCCTTTCTCCCGAAGTTACAGGGTTAATTTGCCGAGTTCCTTAGCCATGATTCACTTGAGCACCTGAGTATATTCTACTCGCCTACCTGTGTCGGTTTACGGTACGAGTAATATAATAGTATAGTTTAGAAGATTTTCTTGAGAGCTAGATTACAGTCATTATCCACTTACCCGAGGGCTTGCGGTACTATCAGGTTTCAGCTAGCCATGCGGATTTTCCTACACAGCCAATACCTACGCCCTTCAACGTACTATTCCGTCAGTACGCAGACTTTTCACTTCTCTGTCACTCCATCACCTATTATATCAGTACAGGAATATTAACCTGTTATCCATCGGCTTCCCCGCTTGGGTTATCCTTAGGCCTCGACTAACCCTGATCTGATTAACATTGACCAGGAAACCTTAGGCTTACGGTGTCCCGGTTTCTCACCGGGATTATCGTTACTTATTCCTACATTTTCTTTTCTAATAACTCCAGCATGCTTCGCAACACACCTTCAATGCTATTAGAATGCTCCCCTACCACTCATTACTGAGTCCATAGCTTCGGCATTACACTTTATGCCCGATTATTATCCGCGCCCAGTGGCTCGACCAGTGAGCTGTTACGCACTCTTTAAATGAATGGCTGCTTCCAAGCCAACATCCTGGCTGTCTGTGCCACCGAACATCGTTTTTTCAACTTAGTGTAAATTTAGGGGCCTTAGCTGATGGTCTGGGTTCTTTCCCTCTCGGCTGATGACCTTAGCACCCTCAGCCTCACTCCCGAGTATATAATATAGCATTCGGAGTTTGCCTGGGTTTGGTAGGCGGTGAAGCCCCCTAGCCCAAACAGTAGCTCTACCTCTATATTATTAAACCTCGAGGCTGTTCCTAAAAACATTTCGGGGAGTACGAGCTATTTCCCAGTTTGATTCCGTGTAGGGATTAATCTTGCCAATGAGGAGTAACTCGTAGGATCATTATGCAAAAGGCACGCAGTCATCCCATTAACGGGACTTCTACCGCTTGTAAGCGCATGGTTTCAGGTACTATTTCACTCCGCTGTTCGCGGTTCTTTTCACCTTTCCCTCACGGTACTGGTTCACTATCGGTCTCTCAGGAGTATTTAGCCTTACCAGATGGTGCTGGTAGATTCCTACAGGATTTCACCGGTCCCGCAGTACTCAGGATACCTTTCAATTAACAATTTTTTCATGTACAGGATTATCACCTTCTGTGATGGGCTTTTCCAAGCCGCTTCCATTTCCATTGTTAATATTATAAAGGTCCTACAACCCCGCAATTGCCTAAACAATCACGGTTTGGGCTATTCCCATTTCACTCGCCATTACTCAGGGAATCACTATTGTTTTCTTTTCCTCCGCTTACTTAGATGTTTCAGTTCAGCGGGTTAGCTCATTATGTGACCTATTGGTCGGGTTTCCCCATTCGGAAATCTACGGATCAAATGCTATTCGGCGCATCCCCGTAGCTTATCGCAGCCTATCACGTCCTTCATCGCCTCTGAGAGCCAAGGCATCCACCATGCGCTCTTAATTACTTTTTATAATTTTAGAGATATATTTTTACATATATTTAATCCAGTAAATTAAAGATCTAATAAGTTGAACTATTTCAACTTGAAATGTGGAGAATATCGGATTCGAACCGATGACCCCCTGCGTGCAAGGCAGGTGCTCTAGCCAGCTGAGCTAATCCCCCTGAAATTGTAGTCCTGAGCAGATTTGAACTGCTGACCCCTACATTATCAGTGTAGTGCTCTAACCAAACTGAGCTACAGGACTATATTATAGGTTAGCAGTTACTCAAGGAAAATATCCAGGGATATGAATTATGAAAGTAAAAGAAGACAAGTAAATCTATCGCGAAATTACTCTAAAAAGGAGGTATTCCAGCCGCACCTTCCGGTACGGCTACCTTGTTACGACTTAGCCCTAGTTACCGGATTTACCTTGGGCGATTCCTTGCGGTTATCGACTTCAGGTACCTCAGGCTTCCATGGCTTGACGGGCGGTGTGTACAAGGCCCGGGAACGTATTCACCGCGTCATTGCTGATACGCGATTACTAGCGAATCCACCTTCATGAAGTCGAGTTGCAGACTTCAATCTGAACTGAGATCGGCTTTTAGGGATTGGCTCTTATTTGCATAATTGCGACCCGTTGTACCGACCATTGTAGCACGTGTGTAGCCCTGGGCGTAAGGGCCATGATGACTTGACGTCGTCCCCACCTTCCTCGCTGCTTACGCAGGCAGTTTCTCCAGAGAGCCCGGCATTATCCGCTGGCAACTGAAGATAGGGGTTGCTCTCGTTGCGGGACTTAACCCAACACCTCACGGCACGAGCTGACGACAGCCATGCAGCACCTTGCTTTGTGTCCCTTACGGGTAATTCTGGTTTCCCAGAACGTCACTCGCATTCTAGCCCAGGTAAGGTTCCTCGCGTATCATCGAATTAAACCACATGCTCCTCCGCTTGTGCGGGCCCCCGTCAATTCCTTTGAGTTTTAACCTTGCGGCCGTACTTCCCAGGTGGAATACTTAACGCTTTCGCTAAGACGCTTATTCTATAGAGAACAAACATCGAGTATTCATAGTTTAGGGCGTGGACTACCAGGGTATCTAATCCTGTTCGCTACCCACGCTTTCGTGCCTCAGCGTCAGTTGCAATTTAGTGAGCTGCCTTCGCAATCGGTGTTCTACATCATATCTAAGCATTTCACCGCTACATGATGTATTCCGCCCACTTCAATTGTACTCAAGTTTTTCAGTTTCAATGGCAGTTCTACAGTTAAGCTGTAGGTTTTCACCACTGACTTAAAAAGCCGCCTACGCACCCTTTAAACCCAGTGAATCCGGATAACGCTTGCACCCTACGTATTACCGCGGCTGCTGGCACGTAGTTAGCCGGTGCTTATTCGTCTGGTACCGTCAGTACCTGAAGAATCAGACTTTTCTTCCCAGACAAAAGCAGTTTACAATCCAGAGGACCGTCATCCTGCACGCGGGATGGCTGGGTCAGACTTTCGTCCATTGCCCAATATTCCCTACTGCTGCCTCCCGTAGGAGTCGGGCCCGTGTCTCAGTGCCCGTGTGGCTGATCATCCTCTCAGACCAGCTACTGATCGCAGCCTTGGTGAGCCGTTACCTCACCAACAAGCTAATCAGACGCATGCCCATCCATAACCGCCGGAGCTTTAATTACTGTGAGATGCCTCACTATAATGTTATGGGGTATTAATCCTCCGTTAGAAGGGCTATCCCCCAGTTATGGGCAGGTTGCATACGTGTTACGCACCCGTACGCCACTCTAGGTTCCATTGCTGAAACTTACCGTACGACTTGCATGTATAAAGCCTCCCGCTAGCGTTCATCCTGAGCCAGGATCAAACTCTTCATAGTATTAAATCTTAAATGTGTGTATTCGCGATATTTTGTGCGATTTACCTGTCTTCTATACTTCCAATATTTTTAAAGAACTTATGAAGTTTCTGTTAACTTCTTGTAATCAAATTCCCTCTACGGGGCTGCAAAGATATGGCTTTGTATTTCTACTAAACAAATAAAATTTTAGAATATTTATGCACAATGCTATTATTCTATATTTATCATTGATTTACAGCATTTTAATTTTTGAAGATTGTTTGGATTTGTTGGATTTATCTTAGGAATTGGGGAAATGGTTTTGGGGTTTGGTTAGGGGTGCTATTGGTTTGGTTTCTTTTTGTATAAACTATGATTTATTTGATTGCTATGATTGCCTTGATTTGGTGTGCTAAATTATAGAAGGTTGGGAAATTGATTTCGTGAATAAAATGTGGTTTATTGGTGCCAGAATTTGGGCTGGGAGGGTTCACTTAGAGAAGCAACACAGAAGCAAGACAGAAGCAACTCAGTACGGACTTGGTATTTTCTATTTTCGCAGAGAATTTCATTGTCTGAACTATGATTCTTATGATTGATTTGATTAGTATGATAAGTTCTGTATAGAAAAGACATTTTAGGTTCGTTTACTGTTCTCTGTTGGTTTGCTATGGGTATAGAGTAGGTATAGACTAGCTGTATACTTTGTTTTGCCTAAAAACCCTCCCGCATCAGTTACAAACTGGCCGTTTAAACTCACAAGAAACATTCTTGCGAGAACTGGTGTTTGGGGTCGCCTTACAGAAGCAACAGAGAAGCAACAGAGAAGCAACAGAGAAGCTATACAGAAGCAACAGAGTACATACTCGGTTTATTGTTCGAATTTGTCTGAACTATGATTTTATGATTGATTTGATTAGTATGATTAGTTCTGTATAGAAAAGATATTTTAAGTTCGCTTACTGTTCTATGTTTGTTTGCTATGGGTATATAGTAGGTATAGACTCGCTGTATACTTTGTTTTGCCAAAAAACCCCATCGCACTTCAGTTATAAACTAGACGTTAAACCACCCAAGATACAATCTTGAGTGAGCAGGGGTAAAGAGTGCTGGATTGAAAATCCAGCACAGCGTCAGGTAAAGCTATTTTCTTCTGTCACTTTTTGCTTGAACAAAAAGTAACCAAAAATTCAAGACGAAAAAATGCTCCCACGCTTTAGACTTTGCACACCCCCGCTTTTTCGCCAACCCAACGCGCTTATGCCTCGTGCCTCAGCATATTTTTAGCGGTATCTATAGGTTTAACTGGGTGGGTAAAGACTCGCTGTATACTTTGCTTTGCCTAAAAGCCCCACTGCTCTTCAGTTACAAACTGACCGTTAAACCAACCAAGATACAATCTTGCATGAGCAGGTTATAATTCTTCTGTCACTTTTTCCTTGATGAAAAAGTAACCAAAAAATCAAGAATAGAAAATGCTTCCTCCCACAAGGCACACCCACGGCCCGCTTTCTATTCATGCCTACGCGCTTATGCTTCGTGCCTCAGCATATTTTTAGCGATATCTATAGTTTTAATGGTGTGTTAGAAAGGAAGAAAATCTTATTAAAACGCATTACAAATGCTTATAGTAAACTGGTCAGGATTAATTAAATCCTGACCAGTTAAGCAAGTTGAAAGATTTTCATTTCACCATTATTCTCAATAGCATAAACTCCTAAATCTATTGCCTCATTATTAAAATGTCTCTTATTCTTGCCTTTAGACCTTGAGTACATTGTCCACCAATTCCAAAAGTTTTGTGAATTTAATAANNNTTAATAATGGTGCAATAACTAAATCTCTATTAGATTTTTTTTCATCCCCAACTGCTGAAGTAAGATGCTTTTCCAAAAATTCTTGTGCTTGGGTGTAGTTCATAATTGTTTTTTTGTTGCACAAATATAAGAACTTATTTCCAACTTAATATCCTGTTAATTATCTATTTTAGAAAACCAAACATACATCCATCACCAGTCAACTTTATTGTATTCCCCTGAGTGAAAATTCCCATACTACTGAATAAAGCATTTCCTCCCAAATAGACAGTACAAAAAGATGGATTATGATATGTTTCATAAAGTTTTTTCCCAACAGGTACTGTGTAAGTTGTATTTGTAGATGCCTTTAAAATAACAGGAATAACATGCGCATCAGATAAGTAGCCTTGTATTAATCCACTATGCCCATTTGCTATTTTGAAAATTGAAAGCTTCTTTCCACTACCTACAATGAAATTATCAATACCTCTTGCACCAGTATTTATACTATCAATTACCAATGAATCAGACCCAAGATATTTTATAACGTGAAGATTTTTTCCTAAAGGAACAGTATAAGAAGAGTTAGAAATATCTATTGCTACAGTAACAATACTTGAAGTTCCATCTGGATACTCAGGATTAAAAGCCAAATTCTGTAACACATAATTTGTGTCCAAAGAAAAGGTATCATTTTTTAGCAATATTCCTTTACCTGCATGGTAGGTATGCGCCGCACTTACTTGCACACTACTATCCGGAAATTTATACCCCAGTTTAGAACTATGTATCATGCCAGTAACTTCTAATTTGGCATCTGCTTTTGAGGTGCCAATACCAACATTGCCGCTGGTGTCAAGGGTCATTATATTTTTCTTACTTGCTTCATCATAATAGGTTAATCCAATGCCGGGGTTGGCATCAAAACCACCCATTCTTTTGTTGTTATTATAGAAGCCAACCATCCCCGTATTGGTGCTGCCGATGCGGTTAATTTTTAGTGCCTCTGCATTGGCAGAGTCTTCTATATGCAGGCGTGCATTTGGGGTATTTGTGCCTACACCAACATTGCCTTTGGTGTAGGAAATATTGCTTCCGTTTTTGTTCCAGTAATTGGAGTCAGGCATTAAAACTTTGCCGCCATTACTAAGAAAAAGGGTATCTCCTTTTCGGGTTAAAATCTGTAGTTCATTAGTGGCAGAGGAATCAGGCAAGGCAATGCTTCCACCTCCATTGCTTAGGGTAATTGTACCATTAGTTCTTGTAATGGTTTGCAACTCATTTGTGACACTACTATCTGCATCCGCAGGCACATAAACTGAGTTGCCACTGCTTATGCTTAGCTGCCTGCCAGTGATGGAAAGATTTTGTAATTCGTTGGTAGCGCTACTATCCGCATCGCCCTTAGTATCTGTAGAAGTAATGGTAAAATTGGGGTAGGTTCCGGAAACGGTTGTAGCACCGCCGCCTGTTACTGTTACCACTTTATCTTGTGCTATATTGTGTATGGAATCTCCACTGATATTAATGCCATTGCCTGGCCTTAAACTACTACCACTTTTCTCTGCGTACAACGCATAGGGTACAGATAGAAATTGGGACGTACCAAGCACAGAATATGAGGTGCCGCCTGTGGCGTCCATTTCTGTTTTCAGGAATTTATTGCTGCCTCCCCAGTTAATATTGGAGAAAGTTCCGCTTACTACTGAGCCATTACCAATACCCAAAGTAAAAAGCCCAAAAGCATTGGTGGTTGCAGAATGAGTTTCTATATACACAGCAGTTCCTGTAGCAGTACTATCCAAAATACTCAGCCTTAAACTCACCGTTTTATTGGCTAAAACTTTCCCTGCATTATCCCTTGCTACTGCTTGGTAGTTGATGCTTTTGGGGGCTTGGGAAAAGGAGTTTAGGGTAAGAAAAGAGAGGAGTATAATTGCAGAAATTTTATGCATAATATTGGTGTTTACTAAATTTAAAAAGTTGGGTATGGGGCTTATATTTTTAAACAAATTCATTACAAATGTAGGTTTTAAATTTTTACCACAAAGGGCACAAAGGTTTTTCACCGAGGACACAAAGAGGAGTAACTGCTGAGTGAAAAATTCTCGCAGAGTTTCGCAGAGGGGAAGCGCAGAGTTTCGCAGAGAGGAAAAAGAGAGTAGCCTCTAACCCACCCTTCGGCAAGCTCAGGGTGACAGGGATTTATAGCCTCACCCCAACCCCAGACCTCATCCGTCCTTTGGACACCTTCTCCAAAGGAGAAGGAAAAAAAAGAGAGGGGCAACAAAAAAGCCCCGCATTTCTGCGGGGCTTCTGTATTGTAGTTATTGATGATAGTTTATTTTTCTATCATGATGTATGAACCTTCCGGGCCAGGGATAGCACCGCTAACAATCAAAAGGTTTTTATCATTCATTACTTTTAGTACTTTTAAGTTTTGGATTTTAACTCTGTCACCACCCATCCTGCCTGCCATGCGCATTCCTTTAAATACACGGCTAGGGAATGATGATGCACCCAAAGAACCCGGTGCTCTACCGCGGTTATGCTGTCCGTGAGTTTGTCCACCCACACCCGCAAATCCGTGGCGCTTTACCACACCTTGAAAACCCTTACCAATGCTTGTGCCTATTACATCCACAAAATCACCCTCTACAAAAAGGTCAGCATTGATTGTTTCACCAAGGTTATATGATTTTTCAAAGCCTTTAAACTCTACTACCTTCCTTTTAGGCGTAGTACCAGCTTTGGTAAAATGCCCAATCATAGGCTTGGTAGTGTTCTTTTCTTTTTTATCAGAAAATGCTAATTGAATAGCACTGTATCCATCTTTTTCTGTTGTGCGCACTTGGGTAACCACACATGGACCTGCCTCTATAATTGTGCAAGCTATTGATTTTCCATCAGCATCGTAGATGCTGGTCATTCCTATTTTTTTTCCTATTAATCCTGACATTGTATTCTAATTTGAAAATTGTATGATTTAAAGATTTGAAGATTTTTCGGGAGATGTTTCCACCCCCAATGCTATCTCCAAATTAACTTAAACTTTAATTTCTACATCCACACCACTGGGGAGTTCTAGTTTCATTAATGCATCTACAGTTTTGGTGCTGGTGCTGTAGATATCAATTAGGCGTTTGTGAGAGCAAAGTTCAAACTGTTCACGTGCCTCTTTGTTTACGTGAGGGGAACGCAGAACGGTGAAAATCTTTTTCTCAGTAGGCAACGGAATGGGTCCGCTTACAATTGCGCCTGTTGATTTAACTGTCTTTACGATTTTTTCAGCAGATTTATCTACCAACTGATGGTCGTATGACTTTAACTTTATTCTTATTTTTTGGCTCATTTTATATGTTATATAAACTTAAACTGATGCTTTATCTCTACCTCTTACCTTAGCAAGAATGGTTTCTGAAATTGATGAAGGAACTTGATCATAATGGCTAAAGGTGACAGAAGCTGCAGCACGCCCAGAGGAAATGGTACGCAATGATGTTACATAACCAAACAGCTCTGAGAGGGGAACTTTAGCTTTAATGATTTGACCAGATGCATTGCTATCAACACCTTCCAGCATACCACGTCTACGGTTTACGTCTCCCATTACATCACCCATATATTCTTCTGGGGTAACAATCTCTACACTCATAATAGGCTCAAGCAATACTGGCTTAGCTCTTTTAGCAGCATCATTATAGGCTACTTTAGCGCAAAGCTCAAATGATAGAGAGTCAGAATCCACTGCGTGGAAAGAACCATCAAACAAACGAACTTTCATGCTATCCAAAGGATAACCTGCAAGGATACCATTGCTCATGCAACTCTCAAAACCTTTTTGCACCGCAGGGATGAACTCCTTAGGAATTGCACCACCTACCACTTCATTCACAAACTGCATCCCAACGAATTTGGTTCCATCCGGATTGTTATCAGCAGGGCCGATTTCAACTTGGATGTCTGCGAATTTACCGCGACCACCTGTTTGCTTTTTATATACTTCCCTATGGGTAACACTTGCTGTTATTGCTTCTTTATAAGCAACCTGCGGTGCACCTTGGTTACATTCTACTTTAAACTCGCGGCGAAGGCGGTCAACGATAATCTCAAGGTGAAGCTCACCCATTCCACTGATTACGGTTTGTCCGGTTTCTTCGTCAGTACGTACACGGAAAGTTGGGTCTTCCTCTGAAAGTTTGGCTAATGCCATTCCTAATTTATCTACGTCAGCTTGCGTTTTAGGCTCTACTGCAAGACCAATTACAGGCTCAGGGAAAGTCATGCTTTCTAAGGTAATAGGATTCTTTTCATCGCAAAGGGTATCCCCAGTGCGGATGTCTTTAAACCCTACAGCAGCACCTATATCTCCGGCTTGGATGCCATCAACTGGGTTTTGCTTATTAGCATGCATCTGGAATATACGGCTGATACGTTCTTTCTTCATTGTTCTAGTATTAAGAACATAAGAACCAGCCTCTAATTGTCCGCTATAAACACGGAAATATGCAAGCCTACCAACAAATGGGTCAGTAGTAATTTTAAATGCAAGAGCAGTAAAAGGAGCTTCATTTTCTGGTTTGCGGAAAGCGGGCTCATCAGTATCAGGATTGATACCTTCTACTGGAGGTAACTCAAGTGGAGAAGGGAGGAAAGTACAAACTGCATCAAGCATGGATTGTACACCTTTATTCTTAAATGCAGAACCGCAAAGCAATGGGATAATTGACATATCAATAGTTGCTTTACGAATGGCAGCTCTTAATTCATCAGGAGTTATACTATCTGGATTATCAAAGAATTTCTCTAATAATTTATCATCATATTCTGCAACGCTTTCTACTAATTTAGCGCGCCATTCTTGTACAACTTCAACTAATTCAGCAGGGATTGGGATAACTGTAGAAGTCATACCCATATCTTCTTCATTCCAAATCTTTGCTTCATTGGTGATTAAATCTACTACACCGCGGAAACCTGTTTCAGCACCAATTGGCACTTGTAACGGAACAGGGTTAGCACCAAGTTTTGTTTTTACTTGATTAACTACATTGAAGAAATCAGCACCGGAACGGTCCATTTTATTTACGAAACCAATTCTTGGTACTTTATATTTATTAGCCTGACGCCATACAGTTTCGGACTGAGGTTCAACACCTCCTACTGCACAAAATAATGCTACAGCACCATCCAAAATTCTGAGTGACCTTTCAACTTCAACGGTAAAATCTACGTGACCAGGGGTGTCAATAATGTTGATAATATAATCATCATTTCTATATCCCCAATGGGTTTTGGTAGCAGCAGAGGTAATTGTGATTCCTCTTTCTTGTTCTTGTACCATCCAATCCATAGTGGCAGCACCTTCATGCACTTCACCAATTTTATGGTTGATACCTGTATAATAAAGGATACGTTCTGTAGTAGTCGTTTTCCCAGCATCAATGTGAGCCATGATGCCAATATTCCTTGTTAAACTTAAATCGCGTTTTTCCATTTTATCTTAAACCCTGAAATGAGAGAATGCTTTGTTAGCTTCTGCCATCTTATGTGTATCTTCTTTCTTCTTTACCGCAGCTCCTTCATTGTTTGCTGCTGCTAATATTTCTGCTGATAATTTATCAGCCATGGTTTTACCATTACGTTTGCGTGAATACATAATCAACCATTTCATGCCCATAGTCATACGCTTTTCAGGGCGTATTTCTGTTGGTATCTGGAATGTGGCACCACCTACACGGCGCGCTACAACTTCTACCATTGGGGTGCAATTGGTTAATGCTCTCTTCCATACTTCCAAACCGTTTTCTTTGGTTTTCTTTTCTACAGTATCAAGTGCATCATACATTATTTTAAATGCTTTTCCTTTCTCACCGTCAAACATCATATTGTTTACAAAACGGGTAAGGGATACATCATTGTATTGCGGGTCTGGCAATACTATCCTTTTCTTTGCTTTTGCTTTTCTCATGACTTATTTTTTGGGTGCTTTTGGACGTTTAGCACCGTATTTAGACCTTGATTGTTTTCTTCCATCCACACCACCAGTATCTAATGCTCCACGCACAATGTGATAACGCACACCTGGAAGGTCTTTTACCCTTCCACCTCTGATTAGCACAATAGAGTGCTCATGCAAATTGTGTCCTTCTCCTGGGATGTACACGTTTACCTCCTTGGTATTGGTGAGCCTTACCCTTGCTACTTTACGCATGGCAGAGTTAGGTTTTTTTGGAGTGGTTGTATATACGCGAGTACATACACCACGTCTTTGAGGGCAAGAATCTAAAGCAGGAGATTTACTCTTGTTTACGATTTGCTTACGGCCCTTACGAACTAATTGTTGAATAGTTGGCATTTTATATCAGTATGCTTCTAATTTTTTAAAAGAAGCGCAAAGGTATTAAACATTTACTTACTGATAAAACTTAATTTCACTTTTGGTAGAGAAATAATTTGACGCTGTGTTTTTCTACTCCTCTTCCAGCCCTTCTTCTTCGTGGCCATCACCTAGGAGTTGCTTTTCCAGTTCCTCCATAAAGATATAATCCACGGCTTCTGAAAGAGTGGGTGTGGGAACAATTCCTCTTTCTTCAATTCTGATTTTTGCTACTTCATTTTCTGTGGCAACTACTAAAATTCCTTCTTCTTTTTGTACAAGATTATATAATGTGTCAAGGTATGGGTAGAAGTCCATACTGATGGTTTCTACCTCACTTATATCTACAATAAAGTTGCAGTTGCCGGCTTCCATATCGGCGGCGGCGGCATCATTCATTTCTTCTAAATCTTCTTGCAATAATTCAATGCCTGTAAATTTTAGTAGGGTGTATTGTTCTTCGGGGAGTATCTGTATCATAACTTTATATTTTTTCTATTGAGATAAATTATCCTTAATCGTCATTCCGAATTTATTTCGGAATCTGAGATGCTGAAATGAATTCAGCATGACGGCAGTCGTTTAACTTATCTATATTTTAATTGCACAAAAGGTTAGATTAAGGTTAACACTTTAATTTTGCTGCAAAAATAAACTACATGATTCAATTTAATGATTACAATTTTGCTAACAAAAGAGCCCTTATCCGTGTTGACTTTAACGTGCCCCTTGATAATAATTTTAACGTAACAGATGATACCCGTATCCGTGCTGCATTGCCCACTATTAATAAGATATTGAAAGATGGAGGCTCTGTAATTTTAATGAGCCACCTTGGCAGACCAGATGGCGAACCGAAACCTGAATTTTCCCTAAAACATATTCTTCCAAAACTATCAGAATTATTAGGAAAAGATATTCAGTTTGCTGATGATTGTGTGGGTGCTGCCACTACCATGAAAAGCCTTGCCTTGCAACCCGGGCAAGTGCTATTATTAGAGAATCTCCGTTATCATAAAGAAGAAGAAAAAGGTGACGAAACCTTTGCTAAAGACTTAGCCATGCTGGGTGATATTTATGTAAATGATGCTTTTGGTACTGCCCACCGCGCCCATGCATCAACTACCATAGTTGCTAAATTTGCCAAAGAAAAATGCTTTGGTTATTTGATGGAAGGTGAGATAAAAAGTATTGAGAAAGTATTGCGTGAAAACCAACGCCCATTTACCGCAATTATTGGCGGCTCTAAAGTTTCTGATAAGGTAGGGATTATAGAAAACCTGATTGATAAAGCTGACAACATCCTTATTGGTGGAGCAATGGCTTATACTTTTAAAAAGGCATTGGGTGGGGAGGTTGGTAACAGCCGAATTGAAGAAGACAAAATGGAATTAGCCAGAACGTTAATATTAAAAGCCAAAGACAAAGGCGTGAATATTCTGCTGCCCTCTGATAGCTTAATTGCTGATGGATTTAAGGTTGATGCCCACACACAAATTACGGCAAGTGATGCCATACCCGCAGGCTGGATGGGATTAGATATTGGCAAAAATGCCATCAAAGATTATTGCGAAACCATCATGAAATCTAAAACTATTTTATGGAATGGACCTATGGGAGTTTTTGAATGGGAACCCTTTGCAAATGGCACTAAACAGGTAGCCCTTGCTGTGGCAGCCGCTACTAAAGAAGGCGCTTTTTCCCTCATTGGTGGTGGTGATTCTGTAGCTGCTATTAACCAGTTCCATTTGGATGACCAAGTGAGTTATATCTCTACCGGAGGTGGTGCCATGTTGGAGTGCCTGGAAGGAAAAACTTTGCCCGGCATAAAAGCAATTCGTGAAAATTAAACAGGCTCACTTAACTTTGCCTCGGGTAAGCCCTATACGGCTAGCTCCCTTTTAGATTTCCCAGGGTAGGAATACAGCAAGAGACAATTGGTTGAGCAGTGCGATATAGGTAGCTTACCTTTTTTTAATATACTATTTTGAACAAAGACCTCATCCGTCCTTCGGACACCTTCTCCAAAGGAGAAGGAAAAAAAGGAAGTGAGGCAGAAATAAAAAGAAAACAATAGACATGAAATTTTTTGCAGACACCGCCAACCTTGATGCTATTAGCGAAGTAAACCAACTGGGCATATTAGATGGCGTAACTACCAACCCATCTTTAATGGCAAAAGAAGGCATTAAAGGAGAAGAAAACATCATTAACCACTATGCCGCCATCTGCAAAATGGTGAGTGGTGATATAAGCGCAGAGGTAATTTCCACTGACTTTGAGGGCATGATGAAAGAAGGCAGAAGACTTGCCCGCATTGCCGACAATATTGTAGTAAAAGTTCCTATGATTAAAGACGGTGTAAAAGCCCTCTCTGCATTAACCGCTGAAGGAATCCGCACCAACTGCACGCTTATTTTCTCAAGCGGACAGGCATTGGTAGCTGCCAAAGCAGGTGCTACTTATGTTTCCCCATTTGTGGGTAGGATTGATGACATTGCCGGAAACGGAATGGAACTGATTGCACAAATAGTACATATTTTTAGCAATTTTAGTATTAAAACCCAAGTGCTTGCCGCCTCTGTGCGCCACCCATTGCATATTATACAAAGTGCTGAGATGGGTGCTGATGTAGTTACTTGCCCCCCCAGTGTAATCCTACAACTGATTAACCACCCCCTTACTATATACCGTTACTTATTAAATGCCCAATCATAAATGGTGTATTTATATGTATCTGAAACACCAACCTTTATCCAACCATATTTATATTTTCCTTTTTTGTATTGTTGCCTTACACCAACAAAACCTGCATCCTTTCCCCAATAATCATAATAAGAAGTTAGACCAGATGTATTAAGATGGAAAGAACCGGTGAACATAAATCCAGTAATATACCCGTTGACTATTCTTTGTTTCGCCCAATGATTTTTTTTATCAATTGTTTTTCCCTCAGGTATTTTCAATGGGGAGTATTCATTATTAGCTTCAGTTGCAACCTCAAAAGTGGTATCTGCCATTTGTATACTGACCCCATATGTGATTAAAATAGAAAAATCTACCTTCCCATCATTATTTAAATCAATTGGCTTTCCATTATAATAATCTCCTTCTCCACCTTTTCCTGCAACTATAGAATAATCAACCAAACCCAACTTAGCGCAGCTATTGAGCAAAATACTAATCATCAAAATTAAGATTCCGTTTTTCAAAATGGGTGTTGTTTGTAAGGCAAATTTAGGGGTTTTCCTCCTTCTTCTTCCCCCTCCTCTCCCCTATTACGTACTCACTGTATCGCGAGTAGTTATTATTCAATGCCCAATAAGCTTTACCAATCTTGCCAAATTTCTGCATTTCTTTATGCAGTTTATTACCCATGGTAATACGTTCAATAGTTTTTCCATTGCGCTTAGATTGCTTCTTTTTGAACTCCGTGAGGGCATTTTTAAGAGCCTCTACCTTGGCATGGAAGCCCGCCACATACGCCGCATCCACATGATAGGGTGCGCCCAAATCAGCGGCATGGGTATCCAGCGCATCAGCAGTAACTTTTGCTACCTCATATAATTCTTCGGGCTTCAACCTACTTAGGTTACCTCCCAAACAAAACTCCGCCACTACATCTGGCTCCGCCTCCCATTTATCTTCAATTTTTAACTTTAGCTCAAGCATTGCCTTATACATTTCATTTCGTCTTGCATCCCTTGATGATTTTTTTTGCATCCGTTGCCCTACAAAAGCCTCATCCATTAATATTTCAGAAAACTCATTATTCAAAGACTCCAAAGCATCAATTTTGGCATCGGTAATAGCATAGCCTGCTAATAAATCCTTATCCTCACGCAAGCTTATTACAAGCATTTTTGCCCTGCGGTAAAGCTCTCCATCACCTGTAGAATACGTTCTTTTTGGTGTATTTGATGTTTTTTTCTTCTTAGCAGGTATTTCAGGCATAGCTGTTACTATTTTGTTTTAGACCGCAAAGATAATGGTGGAAACAGTTATGAATTATAAACTATGAGTTATGACTTGAAAACACTAAGAAATAATTATGAATTAGCAAGTATTGATATAGAACTACACAGCAGTAAAATTTTATTGATAAGATTATATTTTTAACAAAACAGATGCAATTAAGAAGACTTAAAAACTATAACTGTTTTATTCGAAATATAATCTTTCTACTTCATAATCACTTCTTGATAATTCAAAACTACTGCTAACAACTCATAATTCATAACTCATAGTTTATAATTCTAAAATATCTCTGCCAGCATTGCTGCTACCTGCTCATAAATTACTGCGTTCTCCTTCGTAAACACAGCAGCTTGGTCAGAATCTATATCAAGTACAAAAATAAGCTCTCCGTTGCGGAAAGCAGGTACTACTATCTCTGATTTTACCTCGGCGTGGCAGGCAATATAGCCGGGGAAAAGGGAAACATCCGCTACTATCATTGTTTTGCGCTCTAAGGCGGCGGTGCCACACACGCCGCGCCCCAATTTTATGTTGGTGCAGGCAGGCAATCCTTGAAAGGGGCCAAGGGCAAGGTCGCCATCAGGCATTACGATATATAATCCGCACCAATATAGGTTGAGTTCGCTTTTTAAATATGCCAATACGTTGCAGGCATTGCCGGCAAAGGGTAGGTTAGGGACGATGAGGGCGCGGAGGGCGTTGAGCATGTTTTAAATTTATTGTAAACCTCGTAGGTTTTAAAAACCTACGA